>JAJFLN010000053.1 GCA_021772705.1 Candidatus Cloacimonadota bacterium
GACGAACGGATCGGGAAAACTCGGCCATTCAGTCGTCCTGGATGCGGGCATCCATAGTAGGACGAACGGATCGGGAAAACTCGGCCATTCAGTCGTCCTGGATGCGGGCATCCATAGTAAGACGAACGGATCGGGAAAACCCGGCCATTCAGTCGTCCTGGATGCGGGCATCCATAGTGGGGCGAACGGTTTTATGGACAGGCATCATATGTAAAGGAAACAGCGGACCACCACACTAGCGCGTCCTCCCAGCCTCCGAGTCGGCCTAGGACAAAGCCTCGGCAAAGCAGAGCGCCCGCAACCTGCTGCGGCTCTCCTGAAGGGCGGCGGCAACTGCGCCTTCGTTTCGCTCGTCGGCGAGGGCAACGAGGAAGTCTCGAGTGGCGAGCCGATCCAGGGGGGGAGGGGCCCTCCCACGGTATCCGATGAGAGCGAAAGATCCTTGACCAGGATCTCAATCCGTCTGGGTGCTTCGGAGCTTCAGCTCTTCCAGGGACAGGCGGGGGAGGGTGATGAGGAAGCTGTTGCCATGTTCCTCCGAGTACTCCAGGGTGGTCGTGCCGCCGTGGAGTTCGAAGATTCGGGCGGCCACAGGCAGCGCCACGCCGGAGTGCTCGACGGTCATGTCCACGAAGGGGTCGAAGATCCGTTCCCGGATCTCCTCGGGTATTTGATGTCCCGTGTCTTCCAGGCGGATTCGTGCGCTCCCAGGGGCACCCTGGGACACGGGCGGGTAGGTCAGCTGGACGGTCAGCTTGCCTCCGTCGGGCATGGAGCGGATGGAGTTGCGAATCATGTTCATCAAGCCCTGCTGAATCTGCTGGGTGTCGAGAAGGAGCTCCGGCTCGCTCTCGTCTTGAAGCTGGGGCGACACTGCGATCTGGGCTGCCTCCAGATCCGGCGCCAGAAGACTGAGGGAGAACTCCAGGCTCTCGCTGAGCCGGCAGGGCTCGAAGTGGAGAGGGCCTGGCTGGGCATAGCTCACGAACTGCCCCACGGCGTCATCGAGCTGCTCCACCTTGGTCAAGATGACCTGGGTCCACTCCTTGAGCTTGCGGCTGTCGCCTCCCTGGGTGATGAGCTGGGTCAGGCTGCTGATGGAGGTCAGTGGTGTTCGAATCCGATGGGCCAGTCCCGCAGCCAGGTGCATGACCAGTTCGCTCTTCTCGCGGTAGAGGAGGAACTTCTCGAGATCGTGCTTCCGCCTGAGTTGTTCGATCATCAGGTTGAAGGTACGGGTCCACTCCCCCAGTTCATTCTGATCCAGGGTTGCCAGCTCTTGGGGCTCCTCGCCGACAGTGATGTTGCGCATGGCCGTGATGAAGCGCTCCAGCGGCCTGAGGATCAGGCGGGCCATGAACAGGCCCAGGAAGCAGCTCAGGATACAGACCACCCCGGCTACCAGGAGCAGCCGGGTGTTCATGTTCTTCAGCTGCCGTTCCGTTCCGTCCTTGCGAAACACGGCCACGACGCCCCCAACCCGGGTCGGGGCCGTCCAGGCGATGTAGTTGTCGCTTCCCGTTTGCGGGTAGAGCAGGATCGGGTCGTTGCTCTGGAGTATCGTCGGCGTCAGCTCGATGCCCATGGGGAGGGCGTTGACCAGCGGCTCTGCCTGCCGCCGCATGCGGCCGTCCAGGTAGGCGATGCAGACCAGATCGGGATCGACGTGGAGAGAGATGAGCAGCCGCCGGGCCCTCGTCAGATCCGGCCCGTCACCGGAATCGCTATCATCGACGGCAATTGCCGCCAGGGACAACTTCTCCGTGACCCGGGTCTGGAAGGACTGAAGGATGAACTCTCTCAGACCCTGTGTGGTGATCGAGCTGACGGAGACGATGGCGATGGCGACCATGGCCACCATGAAGAAGACGAACTTCCGCTCCAGGCTACGGCTGAGAAACGCTCGGAGAAACTCCATGGGCTTCGCTCCTCAACTCCTTCCCCGTTCTGCCGGAAGCGCGCCGCTGTCCGGCCCGGGCTCGAGCTGCCAGCTTCTGGGCCGGGCTCGCCGGGCTATGGCCGATGGGCAGTTCAAAGGGTGAAGAGGGCCGAGATGGAAGTGCCGTCATTGATCCTGCGAATGGCCTCACCGAAGAGGCGGGCGACCGAGAGGACCCGGATCTTGGAGATGCGCTTCTCCTCGGGAATTGGGACCGTGTCGGTGAGAACCAGCGCTTCGATGGAGGAGTCCCTGAACCCTTCCACCGCATTGCCGCAGAGGATTCCGTGGGTGACGGCCCCGTAGATCTTCCTGGCCCCGTTGGCCTGCAGAGCCTCCATCACGTTGAGCATGGAGCCGCCGGTACTGATCTCGTCATCATAGATGATGGCATTCTTCCCGTCCACATCACCGATCAGGTGGAGGACCTCGGAGGTGTCATCATTGTCGCCTCGCCGCTTGTCCAGAATTGCCAGGGGAACCCTGAGCTGATGGGCAAAGAGCCGGGTTCGCTTGGCGCTGCCCGCGTCGGGGGCGACGGCGACGACGTCTTTGAGCCCGATCTCCTTGAAGTAGGCTCCGTGTACCGGCGCGGCCTGCAGCTGATCCACGGGGATGTCGAAGAACCCCTGGATCTGCTCTGCGTGGAGATCCATCGTGATCACCCGGCTGGCTCCCGCAGTCTGGAGGAGGTTGGCCATGAGCTTGGCCGTGATGGCGATCCGAGGCTGGTCCTTCTTGTCTGAGCGGCTGTAGGCGAAGTAGGGCATCACCACCGTGATGCTCCTCGCCGAGGCTCGCATCAGCGCGTCCATGATGATGAACAGCTCGATCAGGCCGTCATTTACGGGGGGACAGGAGGACTGTACGACGAAACAGTCACACTGCCGGACGTTCTCCTCGATCTTAATGAATGTGTTGTCATTGGAGAACTTCTGGGACTGGAGTTTGCTCAGGGGCAGATCCAGATAGTCGCAGATGTCCTTCGCCAGGCTCGGGTGGGCAGTTCCCGAGAAGATTTTCAGTCGATTCCGCATCTCAGGGTCATGGTATCAGCGGAGCGGGGGACATGGAAGGCCGTCGAAGGGTCTCACTCCAGCCCCGCTGGGTGTGGGAACCGGGCTCAGATCGCTTGGATAAACGGCTCACGGCTCTCGTGATTTGACAGCATGGGGGGGGCTTGCTATCATCTGCGGCTCCGAAAGGGGCCTATTGCAGACGACTGTAGACAAGATCAGCAAGCTGAAGTCCGGCACTGCCGAGGAGAAGACGGCAATCCTCTCCGAGGTGGCGAAAGAGCGGACGACGGCGACGCTCAACCTCCTGCTCGAATCCCTCTCGGATCCGAAGTGGGTGGTGAGAAAGCATGCCTGCGAGTTGATCGTGCGGTTCGGGCCTTCCGTTCTGGAGGCTCTGGCAAAGAGCCTGGCCACGGGCAACGAGGACCAGAAGTTCTGGGTCGTCAAGGCTCTGGTTGAGCTGGGGAGCGACGCCGTCCCCGTGCTCATTAAGGCCCTGACACGGGGGTCCAAGTCGATGCGAATCCACGCCGCCTCCGCCATGGGCGAGATTCGTGATCCCGTCGTCATACCTTACCTGGTTGCGGGTCTGGCTGACCCGGTCTGGCGAGTCAGAAGGAACTGTTACGAGGCTCTGCTCGAGTATGGTGAAGGCGCCCTGCCTCACTTGAAGAAGGCCGTGTTCGCCGAGAGTGAAGACGTGGCCTTCTGGTCAGCCCGGGCTCTGGGGAAGCTGGGTGAGAAGAGCCGGGACGTGTTGCTGGAGGCGTTGAAGGCTGGTTCGAACCAGCTGAAATTCATCATCGCCGCGGCCCTGGGGGAGACCGGAGACACGCGAGTCATCAAGATTCTGATTGCCAACTGCAAGGAATCCTCCTGGATCGTCCAGCGCCGCAGCAGTGAAGCCCTCTCGGAGATCGGCGAACGGGCAATCCCGGGTATCCGTCAGGCCATTCTCAAGGCTGTCGAGCCCCAGAGCTTCTGGCTCCTGTCGGCCCTGGCCAAGATGGGAGATCCGGGAGTCAGGGCCCTGGAAGGCATTCTGGTGGAGGAGGGGGAGAACTTCCGGTGGAATGTGAAGGAGCAGCTCATTCGAATCGGCGAACCCATGTTGCCGCTTCTGGAGCGACTCAGCCGCCACGAAGACAAGGAAGTTCGTTTCTTCGCAGTCGGCTGCCTCGGCGAGTTGAGTCCCTCCGTCAGCTCTGACTCGGCCCTCTTCAGGGGATTGAAGGATTCGTCCTGGTCCATCCGCAAGATCAGCGCTGATGCCCTCGTGGGCAGGGGCGCCGCGGTGCTGGATCGGCTCAATGTAGCGCTCGAGACAGGCGACGAGGACCTCCGCTTCTGGGTCACCTACATCTTTCAGAAGATGGGCAACCTGGGCCTGCAACACTTGATCAAGGCACTGGGAGACTCGAACAAGAACATCGCCTACTTTGCCGCCGGGGCGCTGGGAGACGTCAAGAACACCCAGGTGGTCCATCCTCTGATCCGGGCGCTGGGCGATCCCTACTGGCCCGTTCGAAAGCAGGCCTCCGACAGTCTGAGAAGGCTTTCGGAGATCTCTGTGCCGGCGCTCATCAATCACATCAACGACGAGGATGAGGATGTCCAGCACTGGGTCCTGAAGACGGTAAGGGCCATCGGCTCCTCCGGGACCGCTGATATCGTTCACCTGCTGAAGAAGGGTAACGACGAGCAGCGGTTCTTCTCGGCCCGGGCCCTGGGTGCAATCGAGGATCCCGTGGCCGTCGAAGCCCTGGCGGAGGCTCTGGCCGATGGCAACGAATGGGTCCGGCTCTACGCTGCGATTGCCCTGGGAGGACAGGGGGACACCCGGGCCATCAGCCATCTGGTCCAGTCCCTGGGCGAGCCGAGCTTCAAGATGCACGCCAGACTCTTCGAGCTCTTTCTCAAGTTTGGTGAGAAGGCTGTCCCGGAGCTTCTGCTGGCCCTGGAGAGCGGCAACGAGGCTGTGGTGGTGAATTCCCTGAAGATCCTGGGAGCCCTCGAGGCCCGGTCTGCTCTGGAGGAGATCAAGGGGTTTCTGGGTCACTCGTCGGAGGCGCTGCGCGTGGCCGCGGCGGAATCCTTGGCTTCATTCGGGACAGATCCGGATACCCTGAACCTGGTCTTCGAGCAGCTGACCCGGACCAGCGGCGAGAAGCCGAGGATCTCGATCATTCAGGCCATTGGCCGGATAGACGACGAGGCCGTGATTCCTCGCCTCGTGGAGATCCTGGAGGTCAGCAGCCAGCAGCGGGAGCGGGACGTGGTCACCGAGATACTGATTGGAATGGGCAAGCGTGCCATCAACCCACTGGTGGAGCTTCTGGCGTCCTCCCGGGTCACGGCGCGAAAGTCCGCCGCAGAGGTGCTGATTCGATTCGGTGACCCTGTCCGGCCCGCACTTCAAGCCGGCCTTGCCCGAGACGACGCCAACGTCCACTACTGGTCCTCCAAGATCTTGAGGGCGATTGATGGCGGGAAGGTCACGACAGAGGGCGATTCAGGGGAGGGCAACAGTGACTGACGCTCGGTTTGCCTATCTGACGCTGCTGGAAGCTGGCTTCACTCGGGGTGTCGATGCCCATGCCCTGGTCTCGGCATTCGGAGGGGCCGCCGCGGTCATGGAGACGCCCCTGGCTGCCCTGACCCTCAAAGGGGGCATCACTCATGGAGGGGCTCGGTCATTCGACCATTTCCGGCGCTGGTTCGACGCCGAGAAGCGTCTCGAGGAGCTGCAGACCCTGGATATTGGATTCGTCTGTCCCGCTGACCCCGCCTATCCATCGGCGCTGCGACAGATCCCCCATTCCCCCCTGGGACTCTACTTCGTCGGGGACCTGTCTGTACTGGACACCACGTGCATCGCTCTGGTGGGTGCCCGGGAGGCGAGCCCCTACGGCCTGGATCTGGCCCGGAACCTGGGGCAGCGGCTGGCAGAGGCAGGTGTCTGCGTCGTCAGCGGAATGGCCCGTGGAGTCGACGCAGCAGCCCATTGGGGTGCCCTGGCGCCCCGGGGAGGCCGGACCGCCGCCGTCCTGGGTTGTGGACTGGATGTGACTTACCCGAGGGAGAATCGCCGGCTCCGGGAGCAGGTGGCGAAGAGGGGGTGCGTTCTGACCGAGTACCCGCCCGGGACCCAGCCCCTGCGTCCCAATTTCCCCAGACGCAACCGGATACTGAGCGGTCTGTCTCGCGCTGTGGTGGTGGTGGAAGCCACGACTCGCAGTGGCTCGCTCATCACGGCAGGCCATGCCCTGGACCAGGGGCGGGACGTGTTCGCCGTGCCGGGAGACGTGGGGCGGCCACTGTCGAAGGGGACCAACGCCCTCCTCAAAGAAGGAGCCATCCCCTGTACGGAAGCTGGCGATGTCCTCGGGGAGTATGGTATTTCACCGGCGCCAACCACTCCGGGTCCCAGCTTGAGCGTTCAGGAGTCGGCACTGCTGGACCTCCTCGAGCCTCGAGGTGTACACGGAGATTGGCTGGCGGAGAATGCGCCGGGTCTGGAAGGAAAGCTGGACCTGCTTCTTGCGGGTCTTGTGACGAAGGGGCTGGCTCGACGCCTGCCGGGAAACCGGTATGCCAGGTCCAGCGGAAACTGAACTGAAATGCTGAATTGGGTCGATCCGGCCCGCCAGCGATGGGCGCTGGCAACTGCGGATCGAACCAGCAAACGAACGGGTGTATCCGAGAGAGAGGTTCCGTGGCTAACAGAGTTGTCATAGTCGAGTCCCCCACAAAGGCTCGAACCCTGAAGAAGCTTCTCGGGCGCGAATACCAGGTTCTCGCATCGGTGGGGCATATCATTGACCTGCCGAAGAACAGCCTAGGCGTCGACGTCGACAAAGGCTTCGTCCCTGAATACGGCCCGATCGACGGCAAGGAGAAGGTGATCGACGATCTCAAGGAGGCGGCCTCCAATGCCGAGCAGGTCTTGCTCGCCACTGACCCTGACCGGGAAGGGGAGGCCATCAGCTGGCACATCTGCAACCTTCTGAATCTGGATACCGAAAGCCCGAGGCGGGTCCTGATCCCCGAGTTCACCAGCAGTGTGGTCAAGAGCGCCGTGGCCAATCCGGTGACTCTGGACATGGACAAGGTGAACTCCCAGCAGGCTCGAAGAATCCTCGACCGGCTGGTGGGCTACAAGATCAGCCCCCTGCTCTGGGATCGTCTGCAGAAGGGTCTTTCGGCCGGAAGAGTCCAGTCCGTCGCCCTGAAGCTCATCTGCGATCGGGACAAGGAGATCCAGGCGTTCAAGGCAGAGGAGTACTGGACCCTGGAGATCGACCTGGCAAAGGCCGACGATGAGAAGCTGACGCTCAAGGCGGAGTTGAAGAAGAAGAACGGGAAAGAGTTGAAGGTCCAGGACCAGAAGACGATGGATTCCGTCGTGGCAGAGATCGGAGGACTTCCGTTCCAGGTGGCCTCCGTGGACAAGTCCCAGAAGAGCCAGAAGCCAAACGCACCCTTCATCACCAGCACCTTGCAGCAGGCAGCCTCACAGCTCTTCAACTTCCAGTCGAAGCGGACCATGCGGGTGGCGCAGCAGCTCTACGAAGGAATCGATATCGGCGAGCGAGGTACCCAGGGACTGATCACCTACATGAGAACGGACTCCGTTCGAGTCAGCCCTCAGGCCCAGGAAGACATCCGCAAGGTCCTGAGCGATCGCTACGACGCGAGCTATTTGCCCGACAAGCCTCCCCAGTACAAGGGCCGGGGTAAGGTGCAGGATGCTCACGAGGCGATCCGGCCCGCCGATGTCACCCTCGCTCCGGAAGAGGCAAAGGAGTTTCTGAGTGCTGAGCAGTACAAGCTTTACAGCCTGATCTGGGTCCGGTTCGCCGCGAGCCAGATGAAGCCTGCGGTCTATCACAACACTCGGATCGACGTGAGCGCCGGCGATTACACTTTCCGCTCCAACGGTCGTCAGGAGATCTTCCCCGGGTTCCTTCGGGTGCAGCGGGACCTGAAAGTCGGAGCCAAGAAGGCCGCCGAGAATGACCTGCCGCCCCTGGAGAAGGGTGACGACATGAAGTTGCTCGATCAGCATCCGGAGCAGCACTTCACCCAGCCGCCGCCCTACTTCACTGAGGCCGCCCTGGTGAAGACTCTTGAAGAGAACGGCATCGGTCGGCCCAGTACGTACGCCACCATCATCTCGACCCTGATCGACCGGAAGTACGTGGACCGGGTGGAGAAGAACTTCAGGTCCACCGAGCTGGGGACTCTGGTGGATGAGCTTCTGGAGAGCAACTTCGACGGCATCGTGAACGTCAAGTTCACCGCCGGCATGGAGGAGCAGCTCGACGAGGTGGAGAAGGGCAAGCACGAGTGGCAAAAGGTGCTCGGCGACTTCTATGGCGACTTCAAGACCATGCTGGAGAAGGCGCACGAGACGATGCGCAACATCCGGAAGGAAGTGGAAGAGACCGACGTCCTCTGCGACAAGTGCGAACAGCACAAGATGATCATTCGCCGGGGCCGGTACGGGAAGTTCATGGCCTGCCCGGGTTACCCCAAGTGCAAGAACACGAAGCAGTTGAAGGAGGATGGTTCAGCCCAGGCCGCCGAGCCGGAGCTTCTGGACGAGACCTGCGACAAGTGTCAGAAGCAGATGCAGCTCAAGAAGGGCCGCTTCGGCATGTTCAAGGCCTGCAGCAACTACCCTGACTGCAAGTTCACCCGCCCCGTGACACTCGGAATCACCTGCCCTGAAGAGGAGTGCAAGGGTGGCGAACTGGTGGCGCGAAACTCGAAGCGAGGCAAGACCTTCTATGGCTGCACCCGCTATCCGGAGTGCAAGTTCACCAGCTGGGTCAAGCCCGTGGGAGAAGACTGCCCCGACTGTGGCAAGTATATGGTCGAGAAGCGTACCCGCAAGGGCCTGGAAGCGGTGATCTGTTCCAGCAAGGAGTGCGGCTACGCTCGCAAGGTTGAAGCCGAAGGAGAGGCTGGAGCCGAGGAATAATCCCATAAAGGGCGACTCGTCTCGCCGGACAAGTTGAATTCAGAAGGGCCGTCAGCTCCTGCGGGACTGGCGGCTCCGCTGTTCCGGGAAGGCGCCGGCTGACGGCTCCGGCTGACGGCGCCTGAAGGGCTCTGATCCTCCTGGCCCTACGTCGTGACGGGTGCGGCTTTCTCGTGATCTTGCGCGGCACAATCTTCTATCCGTTCACCCCACTATGGATGCCCGCATCCAGGACGACTGAATGGCCGGGTCCTAAGCCCATACCCATGAATTAGTGGAAGGAATGTCTGAAAACGAGGGCTCTGCCCTCGAACTCCCGCCAGGGGCCATTGGCCCCTGGACCCCGATGAA
>JAJFLN010000521.1 GCA_021772705.1 Candidatus Cloacimonadota bacterium
TCCTGGATGCGGGCATCCATAGTAGGACGAACGGATCGGGAAAACTCGGCCATTCAGTCGTCCTGGATGCGGGCATCCATAGTAGGACGAACGGGGCAGGAAGACCCGGCAATGGCGGGACGAAGCTGGCGGCGGCTGTTCTCGGGAACAGGCCCGTCGCGGCTATCCTTGTCCTGCTCCTGGGACTACTGGTAGCAGCCGATCCCGTTCCGGGAGCCGACTTCTCCCTGCAGGCCACGGTGGATCGAGAGCGGGTTGCCGTTGGACAAGCCTTCACCTACACCATCCAGGTCCGGAGCTCCATCGGCCAGACCGGCCAGCCCCGGCCTCCAGATTTCGGGACCTTCCGGGCCACAGGTTCGGGGACCTCCACCTCCATCAACATGACCAACGGGTCGATTCAGATGACCCAGACCTCCAACTTCAGGCTCGTCCCACAGCAAGCCGGGACCTTCACCATTCCTCCGGCGAGCATCGTGGCCGGTGGCGACAGCTACGTCTCCAATCCCGTGACCGTGACGGTGGAGGCGACCAGTCCAGGCCAGCCTGTCAGCCCCCAGGCGCCACCCGTGGCCAGCCCTCCGGCGACGAGCCCTCAGGCAGGTGGTACTCCTGTCCCTCCCCCTGCGCCGCCTGCTGGTCAGACTCCGTCGGTTTCCGGCGAGAAGCTGTTCCTGTACGCCGATGTCAGCAAGAAGGAAGTTCTGGTGGGAGAGCCCTTCAGCTATTACTCGGCGTTGCTCTCGGAGTACAACCTGGCGGAGTGCACCCTGGAGTCCGAGGCCCGGTTCAAGGGCTTCGTCGTCGAGAACCAGGAAGTTCGGCGTCAGCTGCACCCCGTCTCCTTTGCTGGCAAGAATTACCCCCTCGGCTGTGACATCTCGAAGAAGATCTTGATCCCCGCGGCTCCGGGCAAATTCATCATCGAACCGGAAGCGGTGCGGGTTGGCGTGAAGGTGGCGAAGGCGCAGTCAGGGCGGCGCCGCTCATGGCCCTTCGGCAACGATCCATTCGACGATCCGATCTTCGATCGGTTCTTCGGACGGAACTACACCGTCCGCCGGGAGACGATTCGCCGCGACCCGATAGAGATTACCGTCCTGCCCCTGCCTGAAGCGGGCAAGCCGGCGGACTTCTCGGGGATCATCGCCGAGGGTCTGGTCATCTCCTCCGGCGTCGATCGGGAGACCAAAGGGGGGAAGGTCCGGAAGGCCATCCGGGAGACTGATGCATTGAAGTTCAAGGTCGTTCTGTCGGGACGGGGGGACATCCGGGGTATCCAGAAACCGGAGCTCAACTTGGGCGACTCGTTCCGGGAGTACGAATCGAAGGCCACGCCGGAAGTCCGGGTGGATGAGAACGGTATCTCGGGGCGCAAGACCTTCGAGTACGTACTGGTGCCTCGCCGGTCCGGAACCTTGACGATCCCCTCAGTGCAGGTGTCGTACTTCAACTCGAGCCAGAAGACCTACACCAGAATCCAGACGACCCCGATCGAGATCGAGGTGCTGCCCGGGGAAGAGGAGCACCTCTCGTCGGGAACTTTGCTGAGCAAGAAGGACGTGACGGTCGTCGGCGAAGATTTGAGATACATCTCGGAAGATCCGTCGGCTCTGGTGGACTTCGGGCCCGTACTCCCCTCACCGGGCCGCTATATGGTCCTGAACGGGATACCGCTCCTCGTCTTTCTGATCGTCCTCTGGCAGGCTCGGAAGATCAAGACGCTGGAGCGGGACCCGAAGCTGGCCCGGCGGCTCTTTGCCGGCAAGGTCGCGGGCCAGGCGGTCGCGGAGGCCCGGAGGGCGCTGTCTGACGGAATGACCAAGGAGGTCCATCCGCGGCTGGAGGAGTCTCTGCTTCACTTCCTGGCCGGCAAGCTGGGGGTGGGTGTCAACTCCATCGTCATTGAGAGTGCCGACGACTTCCTGACCGGCAAGGGCGTGCCGGAGGAGCTGGCAATCCGGTCCCGGGACCTGCTGGTTCGGCTGCAATCCAGCCGCTATTCACCCGGGGCGGCAGCACCAGACGAGCTGGAGCGGGACATCGAACAGACGGATCAACTGCTGGCCGAGCTGGAGGGTGTCCTGTGATGCGCCTCGTCTCGTCCCTGATGGTTGCGCTGCTGATGACCGCGAGCTGTTCCGCTGGCGATGCTGAGGATTTCGCCGCCGCCAATCTGGCTTACCGGAACGCCGACTATGTGGCGGCGTACAACGGCTACAAGCAGCTGTCTGACCGGATAGAGAATCCGCAGCTCTATCTGAACCTGGGGAACTCGGCGTTCAAGCTCGAGAAGCTGGGATACGCCATCCTGTTTTACGAGCGGGGGTTGCGGCTGAATCCACGGAGCCAGGTGCTTCGAGAGAATCTGGAATATGCCAGACAGCGGACTCTGGACCGGGCCTCCGATTCACTTGCTGGACCCGGGCGATTCCTGCAGCTGGCCTACCGGTACTTCAGCCTTCATGAACTGCTTCGAGTTGCCACGGTCCTCTGGATCTTGCTGCTGACAGTCACGGCCTGCATGTACTGGTTCGAGCTGCCGCTGACGAGCTCTGCCTCCGCCCTTTTCAATGTTCTCGATCTGCCGGCAAAGGGCCGGATTGCGGCCGCGTTTCTTCCCCTCGCCATGGGGTTCCTTCTCTTCGGGGGGTGGGGCTTTCTCCGATACCAGGATGAGTCGACTCCTCGCGCCATCGTCGTGGAGGCAGAGGTCAAGGCCGCCAGCGCTCCCGGTGCTGACGCGACGGTCGTCTTCGTGATCCACGAGGGCACGCGAGTGACGGTCCATCGACGGTCTGATAGTTGGGTCCAGGTCAGCCTGTCCAATGGCTACAGCGGCTGGATACCCTCCGGCGCTGTCGAGGAGATCTGAGATTTCTTTGAATCGGATCTGCTCGCCCCGCTTCGCGGCAGCTGTCTGCCTGCTCACCCTGGGATGGCTGGTTGCAGCCGCTTCTACCGGGGCCGCTCCGAGGGTCCGCAATGTACTGATTGTCAGCCTCGATGGCTTTCGGCCTGACGGGATCTCCCTGAAGCGGACACCGACCCTGGTCCGGTTGCTGGCTCGAGGAGCCGGCACTCTCCGGGCCCGTACCGTGCTTCCCAGCGTGACCTTGGTGGGGCACACATCGATGCTGACGGGAGTGGAGCCTGAGGTCCACGGCTTCACCTGGAATGGGGAGACGAGGCTTCGGCCTCTTCGGGTGCCGACGATCTTCAAGATGGCGGCTCGAGAGGGACTGTCCTGCGGGATGGTGGTCTGCAAGAAGCGGTTCTTCCAGCTTGTCTCGGACGGAGAGGAGACGGAGATCCTGCATCCCGGATGGACGGCGGGAAAGATAGTCAGCGTCGCGATTCCCTATCTGAAGGAGAAGCAGCCCAGACTCTGTCTGGTCCACCTGACCGACGCCGACAGCTCCGGTCACAAGCACGGGTTCATGTCCCAGGAGTATCTGAAGGCCCTGACCCGGACGGATCAGGAACTGGGGCGTCTGCTGAAGGGTCTCGACGCGGCTGGCATGGCCGATGACACGCTGGTGATTGTTACGGCCGACCACGGCGGCAAGGGCAAGCGACACGGCAGGGGAATTGACGAGGACGTGTTGATCCCCTGGATTGTCAGCGGGCCTGGAGTGAAGCGAAGACACTCCATCGACCGGGACGTGTCGGTGAAGGACACGGCTGCAACGGCCCTCTGGGTTCTGGGATTGCCCGTACCGGATCGGATGACGGGCCGTCCCGTCATCGAGGCCTTCGCCAAGTAGCTCCCGGACTAGCTCTTTTTGAAGAGGAAGACGTACTCGTGGCGGAAGATGTAGAAGCCGCCGTTGAGAGCCCGGTATCGCCAGAGGTTCTCCACGTTTCGCTTGGCCCGGTTGCCGGCCATGTTCTTCACGACGATGCTCTTGAGGGTCATGCCCTTGGCGAGAACGCGCTGCATGGTGAAGAAGCTGAGGGGAATCCATTCGCCGCCGTCGTACTTGTCTCCGATGACCAGGGCCAGGTAGCGGCCCTTCTCGAGGAGATCGACGCTGTTGGCCACGATCTCGTCGAACATGTTCAGGAAGTTGTCGACGCTGCCGGCGTTGGAGAGATCCGAAGGGCTATCGCTGAACTGGATGATGTCGTGATAGGGCGGATGCAGGATCGCGCACTGGAAGCGTTCCTTGCCCAGGTCCTTCAGGTAGTTCAATGCCCGGATCTTGGCGCGAGACGATCGGGAGTCCTCGTTGATGATCTTGATGGAGGAGCCGTGAGGGTCCGGTTCCTCGGCGATCCGGCCGCGTCCCATCTCGGCGATGTGAGGCTGCAGTTCAATGCCCAGAGCATTGCGACCGAGACGTCGCGCCTCGATGAGGGTCGTGCCGCTGCCAGCGAAGGGGTCCAGGACGGCGTCGCCGACCTTGGTGTACCGCAGCATCATCTGGTTGGGGATCTGGGGGATGAAGTTGCCGTGATAGTCACCCTTGTGCGCGCCACTGGAGTCTCGCTCGTCGACGATCCAGAGACTGTCCGTCAGGATCTCGTCGTACTGCTTCCAGTTCTTCAGGTCCAGATCGTTGATCCGGGCCTTCTTGCGCTGGCCGGCCCGGGATCGGGTGGGCTGGCGAACGGGGCGTGATGTTGTGGGCTCTGCGGCCGCAGGGGCTGCGGCGGGTGCGGCAAGTATCCTCGACATCGGTGCTGTTTCCTTTGCTGAAGTCGGATCGGTGGCTGGTACTACAGCTATCGTCCGGATCAGACAAAAAGCGTAGCAAGGCGAATAAACTTGTCGCTTGTGTGTCGTGAATCCTCTTCTGGAAGGGCGAATCAGCGCCTCGGTGTCAATCCTCACCAGAGGTCCTCGACCGGCTACAAAGAAACAGCTTCCCCTCGTACTGGCCTGGCGGCTCTCCCGAGTAGGTGGAGGTTACACGGAGGCCACTGAGCCCTCGGAGGTCACAGAGGTTTTTGGAGAAAAGAACCTCCGTGAACTCTGAGATCTCTGAGATCTCCGTGTAACTTCCCGTGCCACCGCAGATAAAGTCACCAAGTGGGCAATCTCCCCCTTTCATCCACATTGGGGCGGCGGGCGGGAGCCGGTGAGTGACTCAGACGATATGGCCGCCCGCTCCATTCATCCCCTTCGGCGTGGCTCAGGACATGCTTCGACAGGCTCAGACGATATGGCCGCCCGCTCCATTCATCCCCTTCGGCGTGGCTCAGGACATGCTTCGACAGGCTCAGGACG
>JAJFLN010000522.1 GCA_021772705.1 Candidatus Cloacimonadota bacterium
TCGAGCCTCCCGGCGAAGCTGGCGGAAGCGCTCCAGGATTTCTATCTGCATCATTGTAGAGTGGCCTCCGGGGCGGTCCAGGAGGGATCGCCGGAATGGGCGGGCTAAGAGGTCCAGCAGATGGCCTCTGCAGCCGCGTCGGGTACAGATCTGGGAGATGCCGGCTCCGTCGACGAACATGGCGGCCATGGGAGCGGGGCACTCGAGGCACACCGCAATTCCCGGAGTCATCTGTTCAGAACTTCCTGAACTCTGCGCAGCAGACAGGAGGGCGAGAAGGGCTTCTCCAGCAGGTCCGTCCCGGGGTTCAAGACACCCTGACTCATGATCGCGTTGTCGGTGTAGCCGGAGATGTAGAGCACCTTGACGCCTGGCCGTTCCTTCGAGAGTTGAATCACCAGTTCCCGCCCCCCCATCTCGGGCATGATCACATCGGTCAGGACCAGATCCAGGGGACCGTCATGAGATCGAGCCAGGGCCAGGGCCGCGGCGCCATTCTCGCCAGCGATGACGGTGTAGCCGTTGCGGGTGAGGACCCGGGTGATCAGGGAGCGAAGCTGCTCCTCATCCTCGGCGAGGAGGATCGTTCCCGTTGCGGCCCGGACCGGGGCCGAGGACTGGGCCGCCGGCCTGGCCACGTCGGAGACCTCATCGATCCGGGGGAGGTAGATCTTGAATGTCGTTCCCTTGCCTGGCTCGCTGTAGACCCAGATGTTCCCCTTGCTCTGCTTGATGATTCCGTAGGCCGTGGCCAGGCCGAGACCCGTTCCCTTGTCGGGCCCCTTGGTGGAGAAGAAGGGCTCGAAGATCTGCGCCTTGACAGTCTGAGTCATCCCGACACCGGTGTCGCTTACTGCCAGCTGGATGTAGTGTCCCGGCTTCACACCCTGGTGGCGCCGGGTGTAGTACTCATCCAGGTGGACCTCGGCGGTCTCCAGCGTCAGGGTGCCTCCGCTTGCCATGGCATCCCGGGCGTTGACGGCCAGGTTGACGATCACCTGCTCAATCTGTCCGGCATCTGCCAGGGTCATTCCCAGATCCGGCGCCAGAATGGATCGGATCCGGATGTCCTCTCCCAGGAGCCGCGTGAGCAGCGTCTGAAGGTTCGCCACCAGGTCATTGAGGTTGAGGGGGACGGGACGCAAGACCTGGCGGCGGCTGAAGGCCAGGAGCTGCCGGGTCAGCGTTGCCGAACGCTGTCCTGCTTGCAGGATTGTCTCGATATCCTGTTTGATGGGATCCACTTCCTCGAGGGATTCCAGGACAATGTCGGCTGTGGCGTTGATGACCGTCAGCAGATTGTTGAAATCGTGGGCGATTCCCCCGGCAAGCCTTCCGACGGACTCCAGTCTCTGGGCCTGGTGCAGCTGGGTTTCCAGCAGGTTTTCGTTGGTCACGTCCCGCTTCACGGCGACGATGTGGGCAATCTCACCAGAGGCATTGCGGACGGGCGACAGGACTGCATCTTCCTGGTAGGTGCTGCCGTCCTTGCGCCTGTTGGTGAAGCGTCCTTGCCATCGCTCCCCGTTCAACAGTTGATCCCACATCTGCTGATAGAACTCGCAGCACTGCTCTCCGCTCTTCAGGAATCTGGGGTTGCGACCCAGGACCTCCTCTCGGGAGTAGCCGGTGGTGGTTTCGAATCCTCCGTTGACATACTCCAGGTCTCCCCGGACATCACAGATCATCACCGATTCGGCGGCTTGCTCGAGAGCCGCTGCTCGCAGCCGATCCTGGGCGCGGGCCACCTCAAGGTGCCGGCGCTGGCTGGCATGCTCCAGGGTCCTCTCGACGGCGATCGGCAGCAGCGAGAGCTTGTCTTTCATGACGTAGTTCGCGGCGCCGGCGAGCATGAGGTTCACGATCTGTTCCTCGCTGATCGAGCCGGAAACGACGATGACGGGGATGTCGTGATCGAGCCCTTTCAGTGTCTGCAGTACGCCGAGAGCGCTGAAGGCCGGAAGGGAGTTGTCGCAGAGGATGATGTCAAAGGTCGCTGATTGCAGCGCGTCTATGAACTGGGCCTCATCCTCGACAACCTGATGGGTAACTTCGTAGCCATTCTTCCGGAGCATCCGGACCATGAGACGGCTGTCCGCCTGTGAGTCCTCGACAATGAGAACTTGCAGAGCAGTCGTCATGCGATCCCCTGGAGGTGCCGAGATGAGGCTCGGACCCGGCAATAGGTTCGGCATCAGCGACCTTTCGGCCCGGGAAGAACCGGGTTGCGGCTGAAGACGCTTCAGATCTCAAGGTAGCCCCCCACCCTGTGGAAAGGGGTCTCTCCGGTGCTGGTGGCGGGAGAGACGAATCACTCGGGCATGAAAACGCGCTCCGTGCAGAAGAGTATGAACGCAGATTCGGCTACCGCAAGATCAGTGCCCCGAAGATGCCGAAAACTGGGTGGGCGTCATCGGAGGGTTGATCCTGGATCTTCAGGTGGCCCTGATCTTCTGGCCGCATCGGGCTTTCGGCGTACCAGGAGCTCCGCTGGGATCGTGGCTTGCCCCGGAGGGGTGGGCACTCCATTTGCTGATAGCGAATCATCCAAATCAGGACGTCATGTCCTCTGTGTTACCGATGAGTCCTCATGAGTATCGAGGAATTCCGCCATCCCGGTCTCTCAATCGCCGGGTCCATCCCTGGCTTGAAAGGTGCGGCCACCGAAGGGTCCGATTTCTGGCCGGCTCATGGCAGCGTCGCTTCTGCCGGAGATCCAAACTGAGACAGAAGTGGCCACCGATCCGGCAGAAGAAGCTCTTCGATCGAGGGGTCCTGCAGGAGTACCTGGCCACCCTGAGAAACGCCAAGGGACTCGGCGCGCCTCCCTCGGGGAACGCAAGCCCGTCCCTACCTGGTACTCGACGGGGTCGACTTCCTGCCCTTCTGAGTCTTCCTGAACGCGGACGCGTCAGAGATCCAGTGGCGGCATGGGCTCGGTGAAGACCCGCCAGAGATCCACCGGGAGTCCCTGGAACGTCGCCTCGTAGCGCTCTGGGTTCTCGTCGGCGTGGGGGCCTCGATGGAGCGTCCTGACGACGTCGGAATGACCATTCCGAGTTGCGATCTGGACGGCCGTCAAGTGTTTGAATTCATCCTCGTCCCACCAGGTGACGTCCAGGGGAGCATCGTGGGCAGACGGCCAGGCCGATCCCCGTCCCTGGCCAGTTCCATTCGGGTCCAAGCGCGTGAATCGCAGCTCTCGCCGAGTACAACTGTGAGTACACCCGGCAGGCCGAGCGATTCGGCGTCTCACGTCACAGTAGTGGCGGATCGTTTCGCGCCCGAGATGGCATGGAGGCCTCAGTCGCGAGACGATCCGGTCCCAGGAAGACCGCTCTGATCAGGCCGCCGGCTTCTCCTCGTCGCTGGCTTCTGCCGAGTCGGAGGGTGAGATCGCCGGCTGGCTGGAGTCTGAGCTGCTCGAAAGGATAAGAACCTGGGCGCCGGCGCCCTGGAGTGTCACGAAGGCCACCACGGCCTGTCCGACGAAGGGAAACAGCCAGATCAACTGGTAGACGAGAGTCCCGAACAGTGGCACATGAAAGGGGATCGACTGCAGGCGCTCTTGCCGCCGGGCGATGGCACCGCCTGCCGTGGCGAGCTGGCAGAGGAGGCCCTTCACGAGCAACAGCGCCAGGGCCAGAGCGGCGGCCAGACCGAACACCTTGAGGGGCGGGAACTTGAGCAGAACGACCGACAGTCCGCCGCCGGCGAATGCCGCCACCAGACCGGCGGCGAAGCACTTTCGCGGCGCCAGCGAGAGCTGCCTGGCGAACCGGTCCTGCTGGGCGGGGCCGCTCTCGGAGCTCTCGAGGAGGACTCCCAGACCGAAGAGTCCCAGAGCAACGGCGAGGGAAGCGACTAGCTGGTAGAGGTACCAGGTGAGGGCATTCAGGTTGGATGCGATGGCTCTCAAGGCCCAATCTCTGTCTGGCGAGGCAGCGCTTTCGTCTCCCTGGGCAACGGCGGGCAAGAGGAGGACCAGGGCGACGATGTAGATGACTTGCTTGCGGTTCATGAAGACCTCCGTGTCGAAGTTGGAATGGACGTTCGCTGTGGAGTAAGGACGAATCGGACTGCCGGCAGACCCAGCAGCACTCCGAGTACCAGCAGGGCGCAGGGCATCTCGACGGCCCCCCCCCACGCCGGGAGAGGCCCGGCGCATGGCCCCCATGGATCTGTTCGAAGCAGGGTTGGCCAGGCCGATGGAGTGAAGGCTGGAAGACCGGAGAAGTTCGAGGCCAGCTCGGGCAGGAGCTGCGGCCACTCCGGATTGAACCAGCCCGGGAGCAGCAGGGCGAGAGATGGGGGCTCCGAAGGCACGGCGGCGCCCATGGCAACGGCGAGGGCCGCTCCTATGGCTCCGGCGAGCCAGCTTCCGGCCAGACTCGGGACGGCCATCGAGGAGGCACCGGGCGATGGCGTGACCGGCGCTTCGGCGACCTCGGGGGAGCAGACGTCCAGGACCCGTCGAGTCAGCCCCTCTGGCGGGGGTTCGATCGACCGCATCAGCGCGTCATCGATGGCTGCCAGTTCCCGAAGAATCTGCTGACAGCCGTCGCAGTCCAGCAGATGCTGCTCGAGATCCGAGGCGGGCTCCAGTCCCTCGATGCGGGCGTGGATCTCACGTCGATAATTTGAACACTCCGGACGACTCTTCATTTCATCTCCACGGCGTCAGGACGTTTCAGTTCCTTCTCGTCGCGCCAGCCGGCCATCCTGGCTCGCAGGATCTCCCGGGCCCGAAACAGCATTGTCTTCACGGTTCCTTCGGGGCATTCCATGGTCAGAGCGATCTCTCCCATTGACATGCCGCCGTGTACGCGCAGCGCCAGAGCCGCCCGGTATCGGGGAGGCAGGGCATCGAAGGCCTCGGCGGCCTTCTCATCTCGATCCCGCTCCTCGGCGATGCGGCCCGGGTCGGTGATGGCAGGGCCCGCCAGGCCCGTGAATGCCGCCGGGTCACAGGTGACCTCTCCCCGCCTCCTCTGTCGAGCCGCGTTGAGACAGAGGTTGGTCAGTATCCTGTAGAACCAGGGCTCGAACTCCCGCCCCTCCTCGAACTTCCGGGCATATTCGTGGACTCGCAAGAACGCCTCCTGGACCATCTCGGCGGCAACTTCCCGATCCCCGACGATTCTTCTGGCGAGCGACCAGGCCGGCTTCTCGTAGCGGGCCACCAGCGTTTCGAAGGCGCCCCGGTCGCCCTTCAAGGCTCGGGAGATCATCCGGTTCGGATCCGATTCCTCTCTGGACAACCCTTCACTCTCCTGCTGTCGGGCCGAACGGTAGCCCCTCCAGGCCGGCGAAGGGCAGCTACCCGTCGCGAGGGCCCTCCGCCTCCGGTCGGAGTCATACTGAACCATGACTGCGCTGCTCTCCACAGAAGGTCCATTACACGGAGGACCGAGTCCGGTTTCAGGTATTTTGGAGAACCTCGTTTCAGGTGGCAGGGAAGTCTCGTGACCCCGGGCACGCTTACGGCCCCTGCGGGACCGGGGTAGGCTGAGGCTGGCGAAGGAAAACTACCGGAGCTTCCTGGCTCTCTACGAGGAGCAAGATCGCGTGCTGCCGGCGTTCGTGCGGCGGGAGTTCGAGAAGTACATGGCCTGTGGAATCCTCTCGGAGGGCTTCGCCAGGATCCGGTGCGGGGACTGTGGTTTC
>JAJFLN010000523.1 GCA_021772705.1 Candidatus Cloacimonadota bacterium
ACAGCCAAGTTCCGGCGACCTGAGGCGCACCTTGCCGTGCACCGTGTGCATCTGAATCCTGAGCTTCTCGGAGCCCATGGCCAGACCTCCCTCGAGTCAGCGAAACATCTCGTCGAAGCCGATGGTGATGCGAGGCCGCTCGACCACAGACCAGTCGAAGTCCAGGGAGTCTTCCAGCCCGTCGAAGACCCGATCCAGCCCGATGGGAACCCCGGCGGAAACGGATGTCAGGGTGATCACAAGTGTCCTGGCCTGAGGGGCATAGGCGATGGTGCCCGAGACCCGGGCCCGGATGAAGCCGTACTTCAAGCTGCAGACCATGGCGCCGCCGCTCAGCCTCACCACCACGTCCTTCACCTCCGTGGACTCATCCAGCAAGCCCGAGGAGACGCTCTGGGTCTCTATCTTCTTGACCCGGATCTCTCCTTCTTCCACCAGCGCGGCCAGGATCGAGCCCATGGGATTGTTGGAGAAAGAAGCGTCCGACTGAAGAGGTGCCGAGAGTGTCGTGTCCCGGATCAGGGTGGTCTTGCCCGGCCTGCTCACTTGAATCTGCTCGAACTTCCCCTGCAGCTTCCCGGACTGCTGGGAAACGGAGACGCCCACCAGGGCAAACCTCTCCCCGGCGGCAGGACCCGCCTCTCCATTGAGATGCAGATACCTCGATATGGCCTGCACGTCGCGCAGGTTCTTCGCTCTCGGGGGAGGAAAGTCGGCGGCAGCAGCCGGAACGGCCATGGCCAGAATGAGGATCAATGCTCTGAACACTTCCGTACCTCCAGGGGTACCCGGGTGCAACGAAGCCAGGCTGGCTTGACACCGGAGATGTTTGTCCCGTCAAGCTCGGACCGACGGGGGAGTTCGGCGAATGGACCGTCCATTAAAGCCAATGCCGGTGAGATAAGACGGATTTTGTTGTAGTGGGGCTCAGCCCCACACCCCGTTGGGGGAGCCAGCTCCCCCAAACCCCCAATGGGACTGGTGGGACTGAGAGTGCTGATGAACACTTGTATGACACACAAAAGCTTGACCTGTTCATCCGGGTCCAGGGGCCACTGGCCACTGGCGGGAATTCGAGGGCAGAGCCCTCGTTTTCAAACATTCCTTCACTTATTCATGGGCATTGCCATTAAAGCACATTCGCCCTTCCCCGTACGGTGACTTTCGTACAAATCGGGCGGGTCCTCAGGTCCAGCGGAGAGTATCGGGCGAGGCGGGAACCGATGGATGGCCCCCTCGTTTCCTGGCACGGGTCAGTCATCCTGTTCAGGGTTCTCGGTCCTGCGCGGCCTGCAAGCCTCCGTGAGTCTCGCAATAGAAGATCCCCGACGAGCCAAACTTGAAGGGTGATGCGGCGTCCTTCGGCGAACCGGGATGGGACGGCAGAGCTCGAAGGAACCCCTTCCCTATCAGGTGCTTCGCCACGTCGTCGCCGGAGAGCTTGTCCAGGGCGCCCGGGTCCGCCTCTTGCGCCTGGGTCACTGCCGCCAGGATGGTTCGCTGCACGGTCATGCAAGCCCCGATCCTGGCGGCTTCCTGGCCAAACTTGTGGTTCATCACCAGGATCACCAGGAGACCGAGAAGGATCATGGCCATCATGACGTACACCTTCCTGTCCGCTGCAGGCGGCTTCGTCTTGTGCTTGCTCATGGCGATCGACTACCACACCGGCGGCCGGGGAACAACGAAATCTCGACGCCTGAGGTGCTTGCCATTCGGGGCAAATCGAAGCAAAGTAACGAAGGCAAGACTACTCGGGTCCGGGTTACCTCCGGGTTTCGATGCTATTCGGTCTTCGCCAGCGGCCAGATGAGACGATGAAGGAAAATCCATTCTTCCACAAACTGCTGGAAGTGCCGGAGCAGAGAGGACGCTACATGCTGATCCTCCGGCAAATCCCTCTGTTCTACGCCCTGTCACATGAGGAGTGTCTCGCTCTTCTGAAGCATTGCAACTACGTTGCCTACGAGGCTGGCGAGGCCATTTTCAGTGAGGGAGACTCGGGCCGAACTCTCCACATCGTCGTCCAGGGCGAGACCGTCGTCACCCGGCCCAAGCGCGGCGACTCCTCCGACAAGCACGCCGGTGTCCTGTCGGTGAAGACCGCCGGAAGCATGCTCGGTGAGATCGCCTTCTTCTGCAACACACCTCGATCGGCCTCGGCACATGCCGGCGATGGCGGTACGGATCACCTGGTGCTGACCAACGACGGCCTGCTGGACCTGAAGACCGATTCACCTAATGTCATTCAGAACATGCTCCAGTCCCTGATCGAGGGAATGGGCAAGCGGCTTCAGCGGCTTCCAGCGATGTACTTCAACTACGTCCTCTTCGGATACCTGCCGGAGAAGACCTCCAGCGCCAACGCGGAGAGCACGACCGATCGACCCATGAGCCCCTTCGTCTACGGACTTCTGGGAGCCCTGTACGGGATGCTTCTCGGCTACGTCGTCGTCTGGGCCCTGGGTCAGAAGTACGCCTTCATCGCAGCGGCCAAGCAGGCCGTCCTCGTGGCCAGTCAGATCACGGCCATCCTCTGCGGTGTCGTGGGTATCATCACCGGTTTCGTCCTGAACAGAGGCGCCGGCGAGAAACGGCGTATCAAGCAGGACGACCGGAACTGCGGAAACTGCAAGTTCGTGGTCTGGGAAGAGGGGGGCGAACGCTATGACTGCATGATGCTCCTCGCAGGCGCCCGGACTCCAGGCATCCGGCCCAGCGAGAGATTCGATACCTACACCGAGTGCACGGGATTCGAGCTCAAGAAGTTCGGCACCATCGAGCGCCGGGCCAGGGACGACATGAGCAACCTCGACTGATCGAGGAGAGCCAGCATCTCGATCCAATGTCATTCAAGTGTTGATCAGCACTCTCTGTTGCACCAGTCCAATTGGGGGTTTGGGGGGGGTGGCTCCCCCAACGGGGTGTTGGGCGGAGCCCCACTACAACAAAATCCGTTTTATTTCACCGGCATTGCATCTCGATGAGGGGGTGCATGTCCCGTAGGGGGTCCCCTGGCCTATTCCGGATCCGTTCGCCCCACTATGGATGCCCGCATCCAGGACGACTGAATGGCCGAGTTTTCCCGATCC
>JAJFLN010000524.1 GCA_021772705.1 Candidatus Cloacimonadota bacterium
GATCGCCGACATCCAAGAACAGATCAACAGAACGCCGATGGGCAATATCGTTCAGTTCGTCAGCATCACGACTGACCCGGTTCGCGATACGCCGGATATCCTTCGTGAATACGGCGCCCAGCATGGCCTCGATCCGGCAAACTGGTTGATCCTCACCAGCGGCTCAGACCAGGCAAAGGCCACCCGCGCTATCGCCGAAGACTATGGCCTGCAGTTCATCTATATCGATGATGAATATCAAGCACACGGCGTGGTCACGCACTTGATCGACAAGACGGGCGTGCTGCGCGCGCGCTACCATGGTCTTAACTTCAATCCGACAAATCTGATCCTTCACGTCAACGCGTTGACCAACGAAACGCCGCATGGGCACGAGCGGTCAACGCCATGGCAGCGGCTGTTGCACGACGTGAAAGAGCGGATCGGCCTGAAGTAGGCCAACCGATGAGCTCTCCTAACAGATGGTGGCGCGTTCCGAGTGGACAGATTGCCATCGCCAGCGCTGCAGTCTTTTTGGTTCTTATTTCAATGGCCCTGACAAAGTTCTGGCCGCGCCCGGCCAGTCCTCCTATTGATCCAACCAACATGGCTCTGGTCGGCCTCGGTGAGCGCCTGTATGGAGACCAATGTTCTTCGTGTCACGGTGAAAAGCTGCAAGGTCAGCCCAACTGGAAGATCCGGCAGCCGGACGGGCTGATGCCTGCGCCACCCCATGATCAGACCGGCCACACGTGGCACCACCCAGACGGCGTTTTGTTCGAAGTGACCAAATACGGTTTGGTGCCGCCCAACGCGCCGGAAGGATACGAAAGTACCATGCCGGCGTTTGGCGAATCTCTCTCCGACGCTGAGATTGCCGCTGTGCTGGCATACATAAAGAGCACCTGGCCAGCCAAGATTTTGGAACGCCAGCAACGTGTGACCGTTCAAGCGCAACAGTAGTGCCAAGGCGAAATGCGCCTCCAGGCCTCAACAAGGGAATGCTCATGATGACCAAGCATCGAAACCCTATCCACTGCCTCGTGGCGACAACTGTCGTGAGCCTTGTGTTCATCGCCGTGTTACCCGGTGGGCCAGCCACGGCTAGCGAAACCACGTTGACTGCCCTCGCCGAGCAGACTCACTTCCACGGTATCGCCGTGGATCAAACCGACCCTTCGCGGATTTTTCTGGCAACGCACGATGGCTTGTTTGCGCTCAATCACGAAGGAGCCGCAACCCGTATCTCCACCACCACCGATGACTTCATGGGCTTTACCCCGCATCCCACCGATCCGGCGATACTCTACGGCAGCGGCCATCCCACCGGCGGCGGCAACTTGGGATTCATCGTCTCGACAGACGGCGGTAAATCCTGGACGAAGAAAGCGAATGGCGTCCGTGGACCGGTCGATTTTCACCAGATGACCGTGAGCAAAGCCGACCCGCAGGTGGTCTTCGGCGTTTCCGGTGGTCTTCAGCGCAGCGACGACGGCGGCCGATCGTGGCGCCTAGTCGGCCCGGCGCCGGAAAGACTGCTCAGCCTCGCGGGGTCACGCAATGATGCGAACACGCTTTACGCCGCTACCCAGGTTGGTCTGCTCAAAAGCGAGGACGGTGGACGCAGCTGGGAACCCGGCCACAGTTTGCGGCGACCCGCGACCGCGGTCCACGTCACGCAGTTTGGCGATGTGTTCGCCTTTATCGTCGGCGTTGGGCTAGTCCAGACAGCCGAGACCGCGTTGAAGTGGCGATCGGTCAGCAACGACTTTGGCCGGCAAGTAGTACTCCACATCGCGACCGACTCGAACAACGCGCAGAACCTCTATGTCGTGGCGATGGATCCGGAAACACGAGCGCAGTCCGTCCTTGCGAGCGAAGACGCCGGAATCAACTGGCGGCCCCTCGGCACAGATTGAACCACGCCCTGTATTAGGCGCAGCCTGGGTTTTTGGCTCTATCCAGCAATCCCTCTTCAACTAACCGCGAGCGTCCACAGACGTTGCTTGACCTTACTGCTGCTGGAACGTGGATCCTCATCGGACGCTGTCTTCGGACAAAGACCGTGTGACACCACGACTCAGGGGCGATTCGAGATGAACATTGGCACCGCGGCAAAACGCTCTGGCGTGTTGGCAAAAACGGTTCGCTACTATGAGGGCGTCGGCCTTATTCCGCCGGCGATGCGGCGCGCCAACGGCTACCGCCGCTACCATGATGTGGACGTTCAAACCCTCCGCTTCATACACCGCGCGCGGGGACTCGGTTTCTCAGTTCAGAGCGTGGCCGACTTGCTCGCGCTATGGCGCGATCAGAATCGTGCCAGCGCTGATGTCAGAGACTTGGCTCTACAGCATGTCGACGATGTCGCAAGGAAGATCCAAGAACTGGAAACGATTCGGCAGGCGCTGAATGACCTGATCGAAAAATGCCATGGTGACAACAGGCCAAACTGCCCAATCTTAGCTGATCTTGCCGGTATCACCGATGGCACAGACTATGACCGGCGAAATGACGACTGACTTGTCAATGCAAATCTTGCGGGTCGGATTGGTCGGTATTGCCTTCTCCATCGCGTCATCTTTGTTCGCGGTACTTACTCTAACCCTAAAGCTCTGGGGCCTCGTATCGTGGTGGGGTTGGCTTGACTTCCTGCTGCTTCTACCGGTGCCCTCCATCCTAGTCTCGGTGAGCCTCATAGCCTTGGCGATGCTGTGCTGTCTTCTTGAAAAGCCGACCGTAACGTAGGCGACGACAAATAATGTCAGGTCATACGACGACGAGCCGTTCAAGCACGATCCATCCCATCGGGCGCTGCCCTCACCGGATCGTTAGCCAAAATTTTATCCAGGCGGCGTTGTACCTATAGCAAGTATAGCTCCCATATTGACAGAAGGCCGTGACTTCGGCGCAAGGCAAGGACGGATGATGAAGGGAATAACGGCAATCGCTCTCGTCGGCGCGGCGCTGATTGTTGGGCTGGCTCTGCCTGTCGCTGGCGTTACCGCGGAGGATCCACCGATTTCCGGGTCGGTGCAAAATTTCGATCTGCGCGGCGAACCTGTATCGATGCCTGCGGTACCAGTTCTGACGGTCGCCAACGACGAACTGTCGCTGGACGACTTCAGGGGCAGAGTGGTGCTGATCAACTTCTGGGCCACCTGGTGTTCCGGAAGCTGGCGCGAGCTGCCGACTCTCGAACGCCTTCAGGCCAAGCTCGGCGGCGATGATTTCTCAGTCGTAATCGTCAGTCAGGACGTCGAGGGTTGGGAGAAAATCACGCCGTTTCTCAAAAAACATCGGCTTAGCTTTCCTGAGAGCTATTTGGACGAAGGAGCGAAGCTGGGCGATGCCATCGATCTGCCGCCTCAGATGGGGTCGATCTTAATAGACGAGAACGGGCGAGAGGTGGGCCGCCTGGAGGGGCACGCCGAATGGGATACGCCGGAGGCGGCGGCACTCATCCAGCATTTTATTGACGAAATTGGCGGGTCGACATGAGGCCACAGCCCTTGGTTCGGCACCGCACTTCAGGGAGTGGAGCAATGAGAAGATTGCCGGTCAGTCGGCTAAAGATTCTGGTGGCGGCGGCCGTCGTGTTCTTGCCGTTGGTTTCCGCCGCGCG
>JAJFLN010000525.1 GCA_021772705.1 Candidatus Cloacimonadota bacterium
CTCGGCCATTCAGTCGTCCTGGATGCGGGCATCCATAGTAGGACGAACGGATCGGGAAAACTCGGCCATTCAGTCGTCCTGGATGCGGGCATCCATAGTGGGGCGAACGGAGGAGGGGACCCCCTGGGTGACATGCACCCGGCCGGGTTGGCAAGACGGGCTCACTCGGGAGCCGGCAGGGGCGGAGGCAGCTGGAACCAGAAGGTGGAACCCTGGCCCGGTTCGCTGTCGAGTCCGATGCTGCCCCCCATAGCCTCGATGGCAAGCTTGCAGAACGTGAGACCCAGTCCCGTGGAGTGCTTGATGTTCTCGCTGCGGGACTCGGCCTGGCCGAACTTGTCGAAGATGGTCTGGTGAAACTCCCTGGGGATTCCCGGTCCCGTGTCTTGAACCAGGACGGTGGCCCGACCTTCCCTATCCTCTACACGGAGGTCGATCCGCCCTCCTTTGGGCGTGAATTTCAATGCGTTGCCCAGCAGGTTGCCGATGACTCGCCGGGTCAGATTCGGATCTGCCGCCACCGTGACGGGAACCTCGGAGGGTTCAAAGTGCAATATCCGGCCCTTCGTCAGTCCATTCAGCTGGCTCATGGCCTCGGCGGACAGTTCCATGAGGTTGCAGGATCCGGTCTCCAGGGGCATCTTGCCCTCTTCGAGTCGACTCACGTCGAGCATGGCCGAGATCATGTCCGCCAGGGCATCCGCGGAACCGATAGCGGAGTCCAGCATCTCCAGATTGTCGCTCGGCACGGAGTCTTCGACCTCCATCCGGAACAGCTCCATGTTTCCCCGCATGGCCATCACTGGAGAGCGCATGTCATGGACCATCATGTGCACCAGGTTGTCCCTCAGCTTCTCGAGCTCCTGGGTCTTCTCGATGCTGGATTGCAGCTCCCTGTTCCTGTTCCTCAGCTCATCCTGGAGCCGCTTCAGACTCAGGTGGGTTTCAACACGGGCGACGAGCTCCTCGAACTGGATCGGCTTGGACACGTAATCGACACCACCGCTGCGAAATGCCTGGACCTTGTCGCTTTCTTCGTTGAGAGCGCTGAGAAAGATCACAGGGATGTCTCTGGTCAGTTCGTCCTCCTTCAGCTGTGCACAGACCGAATACCCGTCCATTTCGGGCATCATGATGTCCAGGAGGATCAGGTCCGGGGGATCGCTGACTGCAGCCGCCAGGCCGAGACGGCCCCTGGGAAAAGGACGTACGCGGTATCCTCGGTTCTTGAGCATCCCTTCCAGGAGCTTGAGGTTCGCTGGCGTGTCATCGATGACCATGATGGTGGTGTCTCTCTCGGGTGTTGTCATTCTTCCTCAGCTTTCATCTGCTCCCGGCCGGAATCGCCTGAACTCGAGGCAGCGAACTCGGGACCCTCTCGGGCCGAGAGCAAGCGGATCAGCGTGTCGTACTCGTAGTCATTCACTAGACGGCGGAGACCCTGGACGGTTGCGCCATGGGTCTCGGCCGCCTGGTCCAGGAGGAGGTGAACCCGATCCAGATATCCGCCTCGCAAGGCAGCCAGTGCGGCCCCCCGTAGCTCGGCAGGGAACTCTTTCGCCGATGTCTCCAGCTCAACCGCCGGGCTGACGTCGATTGCGTCCGCTTCCGGCGGGACCGAGGGAGCGACACCGAGTACTCCCTCCACTACCCCGTGGACTTCCTTCTCGGTGTAGGGCTTCGTCAGTATCCCGTCGAAGCCGCTGTCCTGGATACTGGGAAGCACCTCGTTCAGCTCCAGACCAGTCACTGCCAGGATTCGAGGCGGCGCGTTCCCCGAGAGCTTGATGATCCTCCGGGCTGCCGTATGGCCGTCCATCCCCGGCATCCGGAGATCCATCATGACCAGATGAGGAACCCAGTGGTCGAATTCGGCCACCGCGGCCGCTCCGTCGCTGGCTTCCCGGGTCTGGAACCCGGCCTCGGCCAGCATGGTCACCATGTGCTGGCGGGGAAGATCCTCGTCGTCGACCACCAGGATACGGAAGTCCTCGGGTCTCTTTCCGGGGCCAGCCGCATCGACGGGCTCCATGAGCAGGGGGCCGATGCCCGATGGGTCCCATGCGGGCCGCTTGACCTGTACTTGGAAGCGGAACAGACTCCCCTGTCCGGGCCGGTTCACCAGGGTGAGGTCCCCTCCCATCAGACGGGCGTACTGCCTGGCGATGTTCAAGCCGATCCCGGTCCCGTACGTGGTGTCTCGGGTCGCGCCTCCCTGAAAGGGCTGAAACAACAGGGAGGCTTCCTCGCCGGCAATCCCGGCAGGAGCACCCAGGACTTCTCCCCAGAGCCGAAGTCCGCGATCTGGATTCCAGGAAACTCCCAGACGGACCGGGATTCCGCTCCCGTCGGGTGGTTCGGGGATCGCCAGGACCGAACGAGTGAGAATTCGCAGCAGCTTACGGGAGTCGGCAATCAGGCTCTCGGGCAGACCCGATTCGAACTGTAGTTCCAGCCGGCGGCCTCCCTGGGGCCGCTCCGAGAGTGTCCGGTCGAGGCCGCGTGCCAGCTCCCGAGGATCGAAGCATCGAGGATCGATCCGGATCTCCCCCGCTTCGATCCGGGAGATCTCCAGGATGTCGTCGATCAGGAGGAGCAGGTCCTCGCCGCTTCGGCGAATCAGCCCGACTCGCTCGGCCTGCAGGCTGTCCAGGTTCCCCTGGGTCGTCAGTAGTTGCGAGTACCCGAGCACGGAGTTCAAGGGCGTCCGGATCTCGTGGGAGAGGTTGGCCAGGAACCTCGTCTTGGCCAGGCTGGCTGCTGTGGCAGTCTCCTTGGCCTGCCGCAACGTCTCTTCGGCGTTGACCTGGTCGGTGATGTCCTCCGACAGTCCCAGCAGATAGACCGGTTCGCCATCCTCCCCCAAGATGGGAACCTTTCGAGTGTGGAGCAGCCGTTGCCCCAGGTGGGCCGTATCGATCGGTTCTCTCTTGATGCTCGTCGATCTGCGACGCTCCAGGACCTTTCGATCTTCGCCGGTGAAGAACGAAGCCTGATCTCTCGGAAACAGGTCGAAGTCGGTCTTGCCCAATATCTCCTGCCGCGACAGGCCGAGCATCTCTTCCGTGGTCCTGTTGATGCTGACGAAGCGAAGGTCACTGGCGTCCTTGATGAAGATCATCAGAGGGATGTTCTCGTAGATTGCCGAGAGGAACCGCTCCCGCTCCGCGAGCATTCCCGTCTGGCTGGCCAGCGTCTTCTTGAGCTGTTCCTGGTCCATCTCGCGCCTCTCCAGTGCCCGCTCCCGTTCCGTGACGTCCACGCCCAGCAGTGTGGCGTCCTCGCTGTCAGGAGACGGCTCCCCCAGGAACCACTCCAGCAGCCTTGTCTCTCCCCCGGGAGTGGTGAATGGCAGGGGGATGCCGAACCGAATGCCGCCATCGGGCAGCCGGGCAGCTTCGTCGATGACGAGATCCCGCCAGTCTTGCTTCAGTAACTTTGCCAGCTTGAGTCCTGTCAACCGCTCGACCTGGCGGTTGGCGCAGCGAATCCGGTTCCGGTCATCGAGGTGAATCACCAGGAGCCGGGCCGATTCCAACAGGTTCCCGAGGCTCGACCGGGAGCTGTCACCGCGCCTCGTGTCATCTGTGGTCTTGATATCCAGCACTTCCTTCCGCTGCGAGAGAACGCTGTCCCTGGCGATGGCAAGTCAATTCGAATCGGTGTGTCACGACTGCTCTTCGAGCGACTCAGCAGCGCTGAGGAGGCTCGAAAGGCGGTCGTAGTCATAGGCTTCAGCGAGATGGCGCAGGTCCCGGGCCAGGCTCGAGTCCCGCTCCTCCACTCGCTCGAGCAGGACTTGGAAGCGATCCAGGTATCCGTCGAGCAGGCACTGGGCCAGCTCGGACAGAAGGTCTGGGGGAAGCTGTTTCAGAGCGCCGGGTGACGGCGACGAGCCGGGCTCGGGCTCCACCGGTGCCGTGGTTCGGGTCGCGTCGGGCTCGTAGACATACTTCACGTCGAGCTCGGAGGCGATGGCATCGAAGATCTCCGTGGTCCGGAACGGCTTTCGAATGAACCCGGTCAGGCCGGCGTCGAGAATCTGTTGTCGCTCCGTCTCGAAGGCGCTGGCTGTGACCGCCAGGATGGGAGGGGCCTGGTCGCCGGCCTCTTCGATGATCCGCGCCGCCGCGATGCGGCCGCTCAACTTGGGCATTTTGAGGTCCATGAAGATCAAATGGGGACTCCAGCTTCTCCAGATCTCGATGGCCTCGAGGCCGTCGCAGGCTTGCCGTGTCTCGAAACCCACCCCCGAGAGCAAGGAGACCAGGAACTGACGATTCAAAAGTACGTCGTCGGCGATCAAGATCCGGCAGGGAGCCTGTCCCGGTGCCAGATGTGCCACCTGGCTCTTGATCTCCTTCTCGGCCTCGACGATCTCCGTCGCCTCCCCTGCTTGCACGGGGAAGTGGAAGCGGAAGATGCTCCCTCCGCCGGGACGGTCCTCGAATAGAAGATCGCCCTCCAGCAACCGGGCGTACTGCCGGCAAATGGCCAGCCCCAGTCCGGTCCCCCCGGCCTTTCTCCCGGCTTCGGACTGCTCGAAGAGCTGGAACAGCTGAGGCAACGCTTCAGGTGGGACTCCAATGCCTGAGTCCTCCACGGAACCACGAAGTACGAGACCCCTCTCTTCTTCTTCTGTCACGGTCAGATGCAGCTCGATGCCCCCCTCCTCGGTGAACTTGATGGCGTTGCCGATCAGGTTGATCACGATCTGCCGGAGCTTTCCCGAATCACTCACGATGCGCCGGGGAACACTCTCGTCGATGTCCATGTCCAGACGGAGGCCCTTGCTCTCGGAACGTTGGCGCAGCATTCGCTCCAGATCGGCCATCAACCCACGAAGATCGAACTCTCCGAGATTGATCGGCATCCGACCGGCTTCGATCTTCGAGACCTCCAGGACGTCGTTGATGAGGCCCAGGAGATGTTCTCCGCTGTTGCTGATGATGGCCAGCTGATCCTGTTGCTTTCGGGTCGTCCCGGAGTCCCGCTGCATCAGCTGTGTGAAGCCGAGGACGGCGTTCAGTGGCGTGCGAATCTCGTGGGACATATTGGCCAGGAAATGGCTCTTGGCAAGGTTGGCCTCGTCGGCGGCCTTCCGGGCCAGCTGCAGCTTCTCCTCCGTCTCCTTGCGGGCTGTCACGTCCCGAAAGGTGCCCACGATGTGGGTCACGCCCTGGACTTCCACCAGGGCCGTGGCAATGTCGCTGTAGACCCACTGGCCGTCCTTCCTCTGGCAAGGAACGTCGTTCAGGACATCGGTATTGCCTTCTGTGACGACCTTGAACTTGGCTCCCACTTCCTCCCAGGCTTCCTGAGGATAAATGGCCAGGAACTCCTTGCCCTCCAGCTCTTCAGGATCGAATCCCAGAAACGACCTCACCGACGGGTTGGCGACAGTGAGTATCCCCGTTTCAGCGTTGACCAGGAGGATGGCGTCGGGGCTCTGCTCGAAGAGCACCCGGTATCGCTGCTCAGATTCCCGGATGGTCTGTTCTTTCGCCTTTTGATCCGTGATGTCCCGGATGATCCCGGCGAATTGCCGCTTCCCATCGCTCCTGAACTCGCTCACCGACAACTCCAGGGGAAAGCAGGACCCGTCGGCTCGCCGGCCCGTCACCTCTCGTGGCCTGCCAATGATCTTGGGATGGCCCGTCGTCAGGTAACTCTGAACATACTGGTGGTGTTCCTCCTTGTAAGGGGAGGGCATCAGGAAGGTGACGTTCTGACCGACGGCCTCTTGCTCCGAGACACCGAACATGCGGCACGCCGCAGGGTTGAACGTCTGGATGATCTCCTGCTCATTGATGGTGATGATGGCGTCGAGAACCGTGTCCAGGACGGATATGAGACGGGCCTCGCTGCCGGCGAGGGCTTTGGTGCGCTCTGCCACAAGCCGCTCCAGATCCTCCTGAACGGCCTGCAGGCTGCGCTGGGCCTCGACCCGGCCCGTCACATCGACATTCACGCCGATGAATCCGAGGGGCACCCCACTCTCGTCGGCCA
>JAJFLN010000526.1 GCA_021772705.1 Candidatus Cloacimonadota bacterium
GATGAAGCTCTCGAAGGCGATGGGGCTCCGGTTGCCCACCTGGTCGATGGTGACCACGTTGATCAGTATCCGGCCGTTGGGAAATCCGGAGACGCTGGGGAACACGATGTAGGAGTAGGAGTTCGGGATCTGCCCCAGGACATCGATGGGGAAGGTGGCGTAGGTGGGGCCGGAGGGGACGCTGGTGCTCCCGTTATCCAGCACCGTGCCGTGGAGAGCCTGTTCCGGTAGTCCTGGCACGACCAGGGTCGTGATGATCGAGGGGTCGACGGCGGACTGGAGGGTCACCTCGAAGTCCAGAGCGCCGTGCTCCTCGAAGCTGGCGAAGCCGATGATGTTGGTCACCCGGCCGCTGATCTGAACCGAGCTGGCGTCGGTGGCGAATCCTGGTGGTGGAACCTGGATCTCCGGTGTGACGCTGGGGGCGAAGTCCCGGATGATGTAGACCGAGTCGGTTGCGGTCCCCAGGTTCCCTGCCTGGTCCGTCACCCGGGCCAGTACCCGGTAGAGCTCCTGGGAGGGACTGGGCGGCGCCGGCAGCGCCGGAGGCAGACTGGGCAGGATGGTGGTGAAGTTGAGAAACGTCGAGAACGGCGCCGCTCCCGCCGTGGCCGCTGACGTGGCGGAGGAGGAGATCAGGGTGTTGTCTGATGACCGGTTCGTCACCTCCAGGGTGACTGTCGTGGCCTGACCTCTCTCGTCGCTCACCAGGCCGCTGACCCGGAAGATCTCACCCTGGAAGCCGGGGGGAGGGTTGGGCCCGTCGATGACGAAGGCCGGGCGCTGGCTAGGGAAGGTGAGGACCACGCTGGGAGCCCGGGTGTCCTTGTCGATGGTGACGACGGTCTGGTTGGCCGCATCATCGGGAGAGTTGTTGCCGAAGACATCGGTGGCCCGGAACCGCAGCTCGTAGACTCCGTCGGGAACGCTGGTGAAGTCGTAGGTGATGGTGAACTCACCGGGCTGGAGTGAGGGAGCTGAGATCGGGAAGCTGAAGGGCACCAGGAAGGGCCCCGTCTCGGTGGTCTTCGGCGAGGTCTCGGGAGCGATGGAAGACGAGAACTGGACCGGCACCATGTCGACGGTCACCGTGGCTAGCACTTCCGGGACCTGAGGGAAGGTGGCAGCCGGCACGTTCTGTACCAGGCCGGAGATCGAGAGTCTCAGATCGCCTGCCTGAATGTTGGCGGCGTTGTAGACGATCCGGGCTCGATTGCCCACCTGCTCGGCCACCCGGCCGTTGGTCACGTTGATTCCCCGAAGCTGGGGGTGATCCGGCGGACCCGTGTCGGCGTCGACGAAGGCGGCCCGGGCCGGATTGCCCAGGGTGGTCGGCCCTGGAAAGCCGGGAGGGAATGGCGTGAGGGGGCTGTCAGCGAAGCTGATCAGCTGTGTCCGGCCCTCGAAGACCGGGATGGGCCCCACGTTGGTCGGCGTGTTCCTCGGGACGGGCTGGTTCTGCCTTAGGGTCCCGGCCTGGTCGAAGAACCGGGCGTTGGGCAGGGGCTCCGTCACGTCGTTGGACGTGTCGATCTGGACCTGGAAGGCGGGAATGGAGTTGCCCTGAGGCAGCTGCTGATTGCCGCCGTTCGGCCCGGGAGCCACGTAGGTGAAGGCCGTCACCACAGCGTGAGCATCGGGAGCGAAGGTCAGCAGGGCTACGAGGCAGATCAGGACCGCCCGGGCGCCTGAATCACGCCCCGACCCGGCAGACGGGGTCTCCCGCCTCGGATCGGCTGGCAGCGGAGGTCCGCCGCAGCCCGGTGCTATCTCCGAACGTGTCATTGCCTCCTGCTCAGGGGATGAAGCCCAGGACCTTCACGATCTGGTCGACGGAAGTGTTCTGGTTCTGGGCGTCCCGGCTTCGTGCCAGGGAGGCCTGATTGGCGCTGGCGCTCCGGTCGCCGTCAACGAAGAGGGCGTAGGCCAGCAGAGCATGAACCTCGGCGTCAGTGATGCCGATTCCGAACTGATCGGTGTAGACGAACGACGGGTTGGCCGGATCGATCCCCTGGAGGGTCGTGATGGATCGCTTGATGTCGTCCGACCCTCCCCTGGAGATCAGGGCGCCCCCCAAGCCCACACGAGCGTTCTGATTCTTCGGGTAGACCCGCAGGGCTTCCTCGAAGTTGGCAATCCCCGAGGCGGAGCCCTTCAGACGGACGTTGGAGAATCCCAGACCAGCCAGGGCCTCGGCCCGCTCGGAGGCCACCGGGTTGTCCGCCAGGACCTGGTTGAAGATCGCCGCGGCTCCGGAGTAGTTGCCTGACTTGAACAGACCGTAGGCCTGTTCGATCTTGCTGCTGGCCCCCAGGACCGGAGCGACCCGGTCCGTGAAGTCACCGTTGACGAACTCGCCTCCCGGGTCGGCGCCGCATCCGACCATGCCGATGGCGATCGCCAGCAGGGCCGCACCGAATATGACTTGCTTCATCTGATGCATCCTTTCACTACCATTTCTCTCTGGTGGTTCGTTCTTCGTTGCCTCGCCTCATCTGAGGACGGCTATCTTCAGTCTCTCTATGGACCGGCGCTTACCTTGCCGGGCCGTGATTCGTACCAGGTAGACCCCGTTGGCGACCGTGTCGCCGCCATCGGTCATGAGCAACCACGGAACGGTGTGCAGCCCTGCTGTCACGGGGCCGTCCAGGGTCCGTATCCGGCGGCCTGACACGTCGTGGATTCGGATCTTCACGGAATCGGCGGTCTGGTTCAGGCGGTACCGGATACTCGAGGTCATCCGGGCCGGGTTGGGGTATGCTGCCATCTCGGCGAACCCGAATGCTGGGGGCGCCACGAGCCGCGAGACCCGGTAGGACTTGTTGCCCGCCCGATCCGAGGCTTCGATGGCCAGGTCGTGGAACCCTTCCCTCATGGGCCGTTCGGCCTTCCAGATCATCTGTCCCGATGTCTCGTCGAACCGGGTCTCCTGCGCCATTCCGTCGATCTTCAGAGACAGTGAAGTCCCTTCCACCCCGCTGCCTCCGTCGGAGACACGGGCCGTGATCTCAGGCATGTCCGTCTCGGCTCTCTCCCCTTCGGCCGGGTTCAGGTCCGAGATTTCCGGACCCTGAATATCGGCGAACAGGCCGTAAGGGCCAGTGGACCCGACTGCGGCCACGAGCACGTCGCCCTCTTTTCGGGCCCGGATCGCCCTCCAGCCATCGCCGGTGCTCTCGTAGAGGCCAATCCGGTCCTTCAGGGCCGGTGACACGGGAGGAACGATGCGAGTCAGGTCCACTCGAAGTTCGGCCTGCCGCGCGAAGGTCATGCCGCTAGGATAGAACTGGGCGAATTGACCCGCTGCCACGAGGCCGGAGGCTGCGGGATCGGGACCCTCCCCGGGACGAGACTCCAGGAGGAACTCTCCCTCCGTGGCCTGCATGATCAAAGCTGTCTCGGAGACCGCCTCGGGCTGGGTCTTCATCTTGGCTACCCCGTCGATACCGATGATGACGTCACTGCCTCCCGGCGACAGGCGCGTCACGGAGAGCGTCAGGTTCCGGGTGATCGAGTTGCCTTGCTGGTCCCGGCCCGTGATCGCCAGGCGGATGGGCTGTATCGAATCCGTCTCGGCCCGGAAGGTCCCCCGGAACGTCGACTCGCTGATGCGCCGCATCTCCGGCGTCTGGTCCGTGAAGCTCGTCCGCTTGACCACCACCGTGAGTGACTCGTCGATTCTCTCCGCCGGGCCACCGTCTCGAACGAATCCCTTGACCACCAGGATCACGTCCTTCCGGTCCACAGGGTTCTGGAAGAGGCTGACTTGGAAGAACGGTCCCGTGTCGATCTCGAAGACCAGCAGGGACAGAGGGGGCGGCTCAGGCCGGTTGCCCGCCAGGTCCCTGGGCTGAGTCTCCACGCCGAGGCCGTTCCGGACTCCCAGGATCTCCAGCTCCGCCAGGCCATTGAAGTCGGTTCCGTTCGGCCCGGTCTCATCAATGATGGCCCGACCGGTCCAGGTGTCTCCATCGAAGGTGGTCTGCACCAGGTCGATGAAGGGAGCCGCTGTGTTCTGGGGGCGAATTCGGGGGGAAAGGGCGAAGCGGGTGTCCATGGGCTCGCTGAACCGGATCGTGAAGCGGACCTCGCCCTCGTTGACGGTCCCCACCGCCTCGGGAGAAGGGTCGATGATGTCCACTGCCACCACCCTGGGCCTCTCCCGATCCAGGATGAGCCTCCGGTTCTGGCTGAAAAAGCCCTGTCTGCCCAGGGGATCGATGGAGGAGACAGCCCAGAGGTAGGTCCCGTCACCCATCGTCAGAGGGGCCAGGTTCACGGAGATCTCGGTCTCGTTGTCACTGAATCGAAGCACCTCGTCGGCGTTGGGGCCGATGATCCTCAGCTGGTAGTTGGCTGCTCCGGGGACGGCAATCCATGAGAACGTGACGATCGGATTCGACGTGGCCGTCCGGGTCGGCGGTCCGGAGATCTCCGGTGGCCGAAGGGCCGAGGTCTGGAGGTTCACCCTGAAGATGGCCTCCTTCACGTTCCCCGATCTGTCGATGCTGCGGATCGTCAGGTTCGCCAGGGTCGGCTCCGCGACAGCCCGGATGTCCCCGGTGAACGTGAACTTCCTGCGCTCGTTTTCCACACCGGGGGTGGCTGGATCCAGCACGGCATTCTGGTTGATGAAGATGGGAACGGAGGTGGTCGGGTTGCCGTCCACATCCACTGACTGAAGCGAGAAGGTGACCCGGTCCACGCCGCTGCCGGAGGGGTTGTCCAGAGAACTGCCCGTAATGGTGAACTCGTTGCCGGTCAGGAAGATCCCGTTCTCGATGTTGTCGAGGCGCAGATCGGGCTGGATGTTGTCGAACACAAAGGTGGAGCTCGTCAGGGCGCTCCGGTTTCCGGCGCCGTCGACGGCGGTCACTTCCAGACGGTAGATGCCGTCGTCCTGGCCATCGGTCAGCAGGCCACTGGTGGCCAGGTCGGGGCCGACGATCTCCAGCAGCACCTTGTCGAAGTTGCCCTCCGAGATGAACCTCAAAGTGCCGGGAATCAGGAAGGGTAGCTGAGCGTTCCGCCGGCGGCTCGTGGACGGGTTTGGGGTCACGAGAAGGAGAGCGAACTCCGTCGATGTCGCTGTCCGGTCGATGCCGCATGGGATCCGGCAGTTGTCGAATCGGGGGTCCGCCAACAGGGCGTCGACGGATCGGAGAGGGCCGGTCACGGCGGAGTCCGTGCTCGGGAATGTGGATTGAACGGAGGGCGCCAGCGTGTCGTAGGTGAAGTTGCGGTTGAACTCGGGGCTGAAGTTGCCCGCCTGATCTCGCATGGTGACGGCGATGTTGTAAACGCCGTCCCGAGTGCCGTCCGTGGCCAAGGGTTGGCTGAAGATGAACCGGATGATATCGGGCTGGACGATCTGCGTGGTACCCGGGACCTCCGGGGGGACCCGGCAGAAGTCTCGTACCACCACCGTCGTGCTGGCCAAGTCAACCTGCTCGTCGGTCAACCTGACCTCAACGAAGGGTGCCGCGGATCCCCCGGGAATCGACTGGGCGTTGACGCACGTCCCGTCGGCGGGTGTGGAGATGACGTTGCTCTCGCTGGGGACGATCCCCGTGGCGTCGAAGATGAATGTGGAGGAGAAGTTCTCCGTCCGGTTGTTCACCTTGTCCACGGCGACGACCCGTATCCGGTAGGTGCCGTCCGCTGTGAGGGGCGAGGAGGGAACGAAATCGATGGTGAAGGGATCGAATGGGGTCTGAGTCCCGGCGATGGTCTGGGACGCGCTCCCCAGGGGGCCCTCCAGGGTGAGGCGGGTCCGGATCAGGTCGAGACCCGAGGCCGTGCCCGAAGCGGATGGCGGGTCCTGAAGACTGATCCGGATTCGATCCGGGCTGGCCGAGATCGATGAGGCGTCGGTGGGCGATACACTGGTGACGTTTGGGGGAGTCGTGTCGGCGATGAACACTCGAGGGATCGACGTGTTCAGGGCGTTGCCTGCCCGATCCCGTCCGCCGGACAGAGTGAGCTGCACCGGACCGTCAAATCCAGGAATGGTCCCGTAGACATAATTGAACACCTGGGCCGTGTTGCTCGAGACCCCCGCCCGAAGTGCGCTGCCTCTCGACTGTGTCACCTGCAGGGACGGCACGTTGGTCAGCTCCTCGTTGGTCCTGAACTGAATGTTCACTGACGTCTGGCCCACGAAGATCTCCGGGTTCGTCTGAGGAGCGATGGTCCCATCGACCCGGATCTGATCCACCACGGGTGGCCGGGTGTCCCGTACGAAGATGACCTCCACGGAGGAACCGGGTCCCGAGTTCCCGGCCGCGTCCCTGACGGCGAAGGTGAGGCGGTGCTCTCCGTCCTGCAGGGAGGCGACGTTGGCCCGGGTCTCGAACTGACCCGTCTGCGGATCGATTGTCAGGGGAGATCCGGGGGCAAAGCTCACGCCCGGAGGCCCCGAGACCAGGACCACTGGCAGCTGGGTGCTCGTGTTGCTCGGCGACCTCTCCCCCGAGAACCCGCGGATAGTCAGACCGGCAGACGTGACGACCGGAGTGGGACCAACCGGGTTCGGCTCGATGATTACCGGAGCCGCCGGATCGACCCGGTCCAGGTTGATCTGTCCCAGGTTTACCAAAGTCCCGCTCTCTGGTGGAGCGTTGCTGTTCTCGGCACGTATCGAGATGTTGTGGACGCCGTCAGTAGACAGGGTCAGGGTGTGGCTGAAGTTGTCCCCGTTGCCCAGACCCGTGATCTGACTCTCCAGAAACCCATCGACGATGAAGTTCACCGTGAATGGGCCATTGGTCCCGTTGACCGAGCCTCTGACCAGCACGGCCGGGTTGTTGGTGATCGTGTTCGGCGCCGGCTCGATGGTGGCGTTGTTGATCGCTGGCGCCTCCACCTGAGCCTTGGTCACCACCCGGTCGATCTGGGTGCTCCTGTTTCCAGCGCTGTCCTCGGCCCGGAAGCCGATGTTGCACGCCACGCCGGTGGTGCAGGAGCTCAGGTCGGCCGTGGCGGTGAACGCTCCATCGGCACGGATGGCGCCGGCTCCGATAATACTTCCGGCTCCGGGATCATCGATCTTGATGATCGTCACCGTGCCGGAAGTCTCCGGCGTGCCTCCAGCCCTGGCCACCGTACCCTGGACCGTCAAGATGTCACTGTTGACCGTGGCCGGGAACGCTGGAGAGATGATGTTCGGAGGCGCCGGCGCCGTGTCGTCGGCGACGATGGTCAGCTGCCGGTCCCCGGCGGCGAGCTGTCCCGTCACCGAATCCTGTGCAATGCCCGTAAATGTCACGGTCTGACCGTCCACCCCGCGAGGCAAGGGCACGGTGACACTGAAAGGGCCGGTCCCAGGCTGCAAGCCAGCCACCAGGGTCGAGGCTCCATCTCCTCGGAAGAATGTGACGTCCACTCGGTTGTTGGTCCCGTTGGTGACGTCGTAGCGAATCACAGCAGACCCGCGGTTCGTCGCACCCTCGTCGGGCGGGTCGAATCCCAGCAACGTCAGAACCGGCTGCGCCTGAGCCGACATCGCTGTCGTCAACAGGAACAAGGCCACGATCGCCGTATGTTTCATGAGTCTGGGCAAAGAGACGCCTCCGGAGGACGGCGCAGGGCCATCGGATCCGATGGTCCACCGGGTTCCCTTACGGATATCGGCAGCCGGAAGGACATTTCAGAGACCGACTGGCCAACTTATGTCAGATCCTTCCCCGTTCGGCCCGAGCTCGTCGAGGGCCATGCAAGAAGCCGCCAGAGTCCCTCCCCTGAGCTTGCCGGGCCGAACGGAACAGAAACTAACCAGGCGGGCCACTAGCCCTGGGCAAGCCAGACCAGGGCCCCGATCAGCTCCACTTCGGGCCGGTCCTGGCCATGGGCCTGGAAATCCCTCCGGTGGAACAGCTTCTCGATCCCGATCTCCATGGTTCGAAACCCCTCGGCTCCAGCCGACTCACGAGTGACTCTCAGTATCTCCAGCTCCAGACCTCGGGGAATGGGCTGACAGAGCCATCTCTCGAGCCGTTCCAGCCGTGAAAGGCGCTTTGGCAAGCCTCGGCAGCGGCGCTGCTCCTGCTGAATCCTCCGGATCAGACGCCCCAGCCGCCGGGACGGACGGTCGGCGTGGACGGACTGCGACCGGGCCTCCCTCAAGAGTTCCCGAGCCGCCCTGTCCAGGTTCCGGAAGACCCTGTCGCCCGAAACCCGGCCCGGGAGGCCCCCGGACCCGGAAGCGCGTCGGAGGGTTTCCAGGGCTTCCGAAGTATCGGAGGCCTCGACTCTGGACGCCGAGATTCGCAGAAACCTGAAGTCCCATCGGCGAGCCCTGGATGAGCGAACTCGGAAACAGGCCAAGGCCTCACCTTCTTCGCCGAAAGCCGAGGCGGTTGCGGCCACCAAGCCCATGGGAAGCCGATGGGCACGGCCCAGCGCCAGGGGAGCCGTCTCCCGCAGTCGCCGATACTCCCTGCCGATCGGGTCCATGGCCGCCGGCAGCGTTAGGTCCTGTTCCCCGATATGGACCGGTGAGCCAGGCGCCTCCAGCGTCCTCTCTGCAAGTTGCTGCTTGTCCTGAAGCCGTGCTGAGAGCTTCAGCAGGTGATCGAGCCGGCTGTCGGGCAGCAACCTCACGAGCCTGACGGACTCGTGGGGCGATCCGATCCGATCGATCCGGCCCTCCCGCTGCAGCAACCGCACGGGATTCCAGGGAAGATCGTAGCTGACCACGCAGTCCGCGTCCTGCAGGTTCAGGCCCTCCGACAGGACATCGGTAGCGATCAGGAGTCTGAGACCCTCACCCTCCGCCACCTCCGGACATCCCCTTGCCAGAGGCGCGAAGAGATCCAGAGTCCGCTCCCGGCTCACCCGGTGTTCCCCGATCTGACCGCCCTCGCCGTCGAGGCGAGCCACTCCTGATAGGTCCTTGAGCCGGTCGAAGAGAAAGCGGGCCGTGTCCTTGTACTCCGTGAAGACCACGATTCGATGGGGGCCGCCGGGGTCCAGAGCGAGACGGCGAAGGAAGTGGACCTTCGGATCCTCGATATCCAGGAGCAGCCGGCAGAGTTCGATCAGGGACTGAAGCCAGGGTGAATCCAGGGAGCCTGGCAGTCCGGAAGGGCCTCGGGTTGGTTGTGGTGCCCCTGGAGGCGCAATGCCGGGCAGGAGTGCCTGAACGCCTCCGTCCTCGTCCATTTCCCGCAGCAGGGTGTCCTGAAGAGAGGAGCCGGCTTTGCCCCATCCAAGCCGGTTCGATGCCAGCAGACGCTGGAGGGTTCGCATCAGCGCCCGAGGAGAGCTGGCCAGACGCTTCGCCAGCAGACAGGCGAGGAGCCCGCCGGCTTCCCGGCGGGAGTCCAGGAGCCGAAGCAGCTCTCCGGACCTCACTTTGGCTTCGCCCATCCAGTCGAGGCGAACCTGGCTGCGCTGGCATCGGGGCTTTCTCAGTACAGCGGATCCGGTCGAAGCTCCATCGGTCTCCAGCACCTGGCAGTCCCGTCGAACCATGACGGCCTCCAGCACGCGGCGGCCATCGAGGCCGGCGGACCGGGAACTCTCCAGGGCGCTCCTCAGGTCCGGGACTCCGAGGCAGGCAAAGGTGGTGTCTCCCGTGAACAGCCGTAGCTGGTTGTAGAGATCGCCGATCTCGTTGTTGATCGGAGTGGCCGTGACCAGCAGGACCTTTCGGCCCTTGCAAAGTCCGGCCAGCCGGTCGTGACCCTCGACGGAGGCGTTCCGGAAGGCATGGGCCTCGTCGACGATGATCAGCCTTGCCCGGTCCTGGGAGGGCTGGTCTGTTCGCCTGCAGAGTGCCTCGTGACTGATCGACCGAAAGGGAACACCAGCGTCCCGGGCCGCCCGTCTCCAGAATTGACGGAGAGCGGCGGGTAGCACGAAGAGAGATCTGCTGCCCGACCGCCAAAGCTCTCCTGCAACGGCCAGGGCCACGTGGGTCTTTCCCAGGCCCGGACTGTCGCAGAGCAGGACGCCGCCAAACCGCCCGAGTGACTGGAGCAGCTTCCGGGCACCTGCGAGTTGAAAGGGGGCCAAGTCGGCGAGGTGCCGGCGGCTGGTGTGCGCGAGGGACTGGTCCTCAGCCGGCTCCGACTGCCCCCAGGTCGCCAGGATCTTGAGGAAGACGTCGAGAGGCCGGATACCGGCAGCGACGGAGGCTGTCGACGGCCCCGGATCTTCGGCGATCATGAGGTGGTAACGAACTCCATCCAGCTCGTCAGGGCCTGCAGGCGCTCCTCGTCGAGGTCGAAGACCCGGGCTGCGATTCGATCCAGCTCACTGCGAATCCCCCCGTCTTCCTTGCCCAAGGCGTGCAGTTTCCGGGAGAGCCGAACCAGCCTGTCACCATCGCCTCGTGACCAGTCGAGAGCGGGAAGAGGCAGGAGAGCGACGGCCCAGCATGGGAACCGAAGGTAACCGTCCTTTGCCTCCGGACAGATGGCCGACAGAAAGGCCCTGGCGGGTGTCGAGTTCAGCAGAGCCGCAAGTCCGTGAGCCGTGGCCTGGGTCGCCGTCTCGATCAGGTTCGTCGTGTTGAGCGGTACCGGGAATCCCATGCCGGCAGGCCCCGAGAGGGGGCCACCTGCCACCGCCGCGGACATTCGCAGGGCGATGTCCTTCCAGACCACGAAGGTCCCTCCGGCCTGGCTTTCGCATCCCTTCTTCGCCTGGGGAAAGCTGGAGGAACGGGCCCAGAGGAGCGCTTGCTCTCCGTGCCGGTGAAGGAACCGTCGCTGCAGCGGCAGAGATTGATCCGGGGAGCCGGCCAGAAGTCCCTTTCGGCACGAGATACTCCAGGGCTCGAGTCCCTCCCCTCGGATCAGGGGACGCACACCCTCTCGCTCCACCACGGCGGAGTAGAGTGATCGGCGACGGCCATCCTGAGGGCGCCGGAACCCTTCCGTCCAGATTCTGACCCGGTCTTTCCGGGAGGCAGGGGAACAACTCTCGACGACGAAGATCCGGTTGGAGCCGGTCTTCCGCCCCATGGCCGGTCGATGGGTCCTTCCCAGGCATTCACCGGCCCCGGCCATTCTCCGGAGAGCCTGTCGAACGGGTCCCGGAGCCAGGAGCCAGGGAGAAGCGGGGTCTCGGGGAAACAGCGGGAGATCGACCTGAGCCAGCCGGGAGGTCATGCTGGTTCCTTGGGAACCGTGGACTGCCACGTCCAAGCTGGCGGCGGTGTCCGGTGGTTCCGCGCGGGCCGTGAGGCAGAGGGGAAAGGTGTCAGCCTTGAATGCGCTCCGCCCAGATCCTCGGTGATCTTCCACGGACAGGACGGAGGATCCTTGCTGCAACATCTTTCTTAGGCCGCCTCCGTAGAGGGACCCGAAGAGCTTCGCCGGCAGCAAGAGGGAGAGCACCCCGCCGGGTCGCAGCAGCTCCAGGGATCGCTCCACGAACAGGGCCGACAGATCGACCTGGCCGCCGGCGCCGGCGCTCTTCCGGACGTGGGCTCCCGGATGAGACCAGGCGGCCTGACGAAAGACGCTGTACCGGGATCTGAGCAAGGGACGGCTGTCATCGGGTATTCGCTGGAGCCGGACCCAGGGAGGGTTCCCGATCAGGAGATCGAACCCGCCGGAGGCGATGATCTCGGCGAAGTGGGCCTCGTAGCAGAAGAATGGCAGTTCGCCATCCTTCTCGATCCGATCCTGAAGATCCAGCAGCCTGCTCCGTCGCTTCGACAGAGTCTCCTGCTGCCGCCGCTGGCCAGGCGAGAGTTGCCGGGTCTTGCCGAACAGATCCAGGGACCGCTCCAGTCCGTCGAACTCCTGGAGCTTCTCGGACAGAACCTCCTTCCGCCACCCGATGAGCTTCAAGGCAATGGCTGCTTCCCGGCTGCGCAGGGCCGAGGCCGTCCGCCGCTTTTTGGTTCCGGAAGCTCGCTCGTATCGGTCCTTGAGGGTGGAGAGGGTCTGGAGTTCCCGCCGCGTTCGTTCCCTCAGGGCACCGGCCGCGCCGGCAGGAAGCAGGTCCAGAGGGGAGAGCAGGCTGTCGCCCTGCTTGACCTTGTGGTCCAGGTTAGGCAGGGGCGGAATCCGATCCAGGTCCGGTTCCTCCAGGTCGACGGCCAGGGCGAGCCAGAGCCGTAGGGCACAGAGCCGGACGGCATTGCCGTTGAGGTCCACGCCATGGAGATTCCGGTGGATGATGCGTCGCCGGATCCGCCAGAGAGGTTCCGGCTCCACACCCAGGCGCGTCCGGAGGGTGATCTGCAATTTCTCCAGCTGTGACAGGGCCCCCAGCAAGAACGCCCCCGAGCCGGAGGCAGGGTCCAGAACGCGGATCGACTCCACTCGGGAGAGAGTTTGGCGGCAAGCCGAGTCATCGATTCCGGAGGTGCTTTCTTCCAGCAGCAGCTTCCGGGCTTGCGCCGTCGTCAGCGATTCCCCCTCTGTGAGGAAAGCCATCAGGGACTGGCTGACCATCCGGGCCACCATCGGTCTGGGGGTGTAGAAGCTCCCCGATGCTCCTCGCTCATTCAGGTCCATCAAGTTCTCGAAGACCTTGCCGAGCATCTCAGGGTCGATTCCCGACCCATGATCCAGTTCGGGATCTTCGCTGACCGTGAACCGGTACTTCTCGAGCAGCTCGTCGAAGGCGATGCGAAAGGCGCCGTCTTCAATTCGAAGACCTCCGTGGCTCCGCTCCACCGGATCCGGTTCGAACAGTCCACCATTCAGATACGGAAACCGGCCCAGACCTCGGGCTTCCCCGTCCCGCTGTCGTCGGGGTGTGTTGAGGACCCGGAAGAAGAGAACCTGGAGGAGCTCGAAGAATGGCCTGCCTTCCTTTCGGGATCTCGAGAACAGCTCGGGCAGGAATCTCCGGTTTCCGTCGAGCCAGCCCTTCTTCTGAATGAAGTACAGGAAGATCAGACGGTCCAGGGTGACGAGGCAGAAACGATCCAGCGCCGCCTGCCGGTCTGGGAGAGACTCCGGAAGTCCCGACACGTGGGACTTCAGTGTCTCCAGGACGGTCTTGAACTTCCGGAAGAAGCGCCAGGTGACTCGCTCCCGGTCCAGGACCTCCTCGAACCGGAGGGCGATCTCCGTGGAGGACTCCCGGTTCCCGTCGACCCTCAGCTCGGCGAGAGCTTCCAGGTCCGCCGGATAGAGCTCGTCGAAACGAATCAGGAGCCGGGAGGGAGGCCCGTCGCTGCCGTGCCTCCGAATGGCTAGGACCAGCTCCTGAAAGCCGGGCCCCGTGACGGCTATCAGTTCCCGGGCCGAGAGGTCGTGAAGGTGCCTGTCGGAGACGAGGGCCCGCACGGCGGCCGTCGTGGGAGGCTCCCGGAGAGTTGCCAGGAGAATCCGAAACCCGCTCTGTTCTCTCAGGACACGGAGGGATTGAAGAAGACGGCGGGTGGGGGGACGGAAACCCCAGGCCGCCAGTTCCCCCACCCGTATTTTGAATCCCCCTGCTTCGAACCCGAGCTTGCCGAAGAGGTCCGCCAGCCCTTCCGGTGAAGCCGCACCCAGGATCTCTTCCTCTGTGAACCGCATCTGCTTCTGCCTCTCTCGCCGGTCCGCTGGTCGTCAGCGGAAGGCAAGATGCTAGGTCGAAGCGAGGCGGAGCGGCGTTGAAACAGCCTGACGGAGGCTGAAACGGGCTGAAACAGATGCGGGCTGTGGGGCAGGAAGAATACCCGGAGTCGAAGAAACCTCCCGGCCTGGCCGGGAGGTCTCGCTGAATGGTCCTTCTGGACTACTGGATGTCCGAACTCTGTCCCAGATACTCCTGGAGCAGGGGCACATTCATGGCCGCTGCCTGATGGAGGTACTTCTCGAACTCTGAGGACTGCTCAGTGCAGGTGGAGGCGACGGCGGAGAACATCTCCGAGGCCTCGTCGAATCCGGCTACCGTGAGGACCCGGTCTCTGGCGAGAAGCCAGTGGGCGATCACGTAGGGATATCGCAGAGAGGCCTGGGGGTAATCCTCGATGAAGCGGTTCCAGAGGGCGAACTCTCTTACGAAGGACATGACGTCCTCCCGGTCGAATTCCTCGTAGATGACCTTGGCGCGCTGACGGTAGTGGCTGCTACCTTCGAGCTGAGTCAGAGAGTCGACCAGGGTCTCCCTGGCCATCTCGTGGATCTGAGTGGATCCAACCTCGAGAGAGTTGACCAGATGCCTCAGGGGCATCTCCAGTTCCGCGACGGGAGTCCGGTCTCCGTGGACAAAGACATGGCTGGGTCCGGCGTTGACGGTGAATGCCGCCAGGGCCAGGAACAGAGTGGGCAATAGAAGGGGGCGTAGAAGACTTCTCATAAGGTTCGGGTCCTTTCGCTCCACTGTGGAGCCGGGGATTATGCGGATCCGAGACGCATACGTCAAGTGCATGGATTGAAATTGGCGGACCATTGCGTCCGGGAGGCTGCGTGTTGGCTGCTGCGTTTCGAGGGGATTTGCACAGAGGGCACGGAGTTCACAGAGAAGGCGGGTGTATCAAAGACCCTCTGTGTCTCTGCGCCCCCTGTGGCCTCCGTGTCAAAGGCCTTTCCTTGTCCCATCCTGGGCGGTCCCGGATGGCGAACAGGGCCGTCCCTGGATGTCCTGAACCTGCAGGGATGAGATTACCGAGCCAGCGCTGGTATGAACGGGTGACCGCCGGGGTGGCGGAGGCCATCCGGGACCTGGCCAGCGAACCGCAAGAATAGCCCGAAGGGTTACAGGATCTCCTCGATCCGGGACATGGCTGCCTCATCCAGCCGGTCCACGACCTCCAGGGCCTTCATGTTCTCCGTGACCTGACTGCCTCGGGAGGCCCCGGTGATGACCGTCGACACCCTCTCGTTCTTCAGGCACCATGCGATGGCCATCTGGGCCATGCTGCAGTCCAGATCCTTGGCCACGTCGGCGAGGCGGCGGCACTTCTCGATTCGCTGCTTGCCTTCCTCGTTCTCGAACATCTCCCGGAGCCACTCGTAGCCCGGCAGGGTGATCCGGCTGCCGTCGGGGACCCCATCGTTGTACTTGCCTGTCAGCAGCCCCGAGCTGAGGGGGCTCCAGATGGTGGTGCCCATTCCGGTCCTGTCGTACTGGGAGGCAAACTCCTTCTCGACCTTGTCCCGGGCGAACATGTTGTACTGGGGCTGCTCCATCTGCGGCTTGTACAAGTTGTTGGAATCAGCGAACTCCCAGGCCTGCAAGTATCGCTCGGCGCTCCATTCCGACGTGCCCCAGTAGAGCACCTTCCCCTGGGTGATCAGGTCGTGCATGGCCCGAACCGTCTCCTCCACCGGCGTATCCGGATCCGGCCGGTGGCAGAAGTAGAGGTCCAAGTAGTCCACTTGCAGTCGCCTCAGAGCAGCGTGGCATGCCTCCGTGACGTGCTTGCGGCTCAGGCCCGTCTGGTTCGGCAGGTTGCCTCCCCAGAAGACCTTGCTGGATACGAGATAGGTGTCCCGGCCCCAGGCCATCTTCTTCAAGGTGTTGCCCATCACGATCTCGGCCTGACCTTCCGCATAGGCCTCGGCGTTGTCGAAGAAGTTGACCCCCGCCTCGTAAGCGGCGGCCATGCACTCGTCGGCCACCTGCTGTCCGACCTGTCCTCCATAAGTGACCCAGGCCCCTAGGGAAAGGGCGCTGACCTTCAAACCCGAACTGCCTAGCCGACGATACTGCATTTCCATCAGGGATCTCCTTTTGAGCTGTTCACAGGGGGGGGCGCCTCTTCGTGAGGGTTTCCGGCGATGACCGGACCCTCTGGACTACATTGATATCAGAAATCTCACGGCTAGCTCAAGAAGGGTTCCTGGCTGGGGGTGCATGTCCCGTAGGGGGTCCCCTCCTGGCTGGGGAGTGATGCCGAAACCTGGGAGGTCGCTCCTGCATGAGGCTCTTGGCAGATCTGGCGCAGTTCGGGTTGCCGCCGGGGCAGGGAGGCACCGGCGTAGGCGAGGGGGACGGGCCAGGCGCTCGGCGCCTCAGGGCTCCACGAATCGAGCCCGGGGTCGGATGAGGAAGCCTGCGGTGTACTGCTCGAGGGCGTGGGCGATCCACCCGGCACACCGGCCCAGGGCGATGAGGCCTGCCGTGGCCGTCGGCCCGTGGAGTGGTTTTGCCATCGTCTTCATCATCGTCAGGACCAGTTCGTTACTTAGGACCGCGCAGGAATAACTACGCAGTTTCGCATCCCATCTTCAGGCCATCTTCGGCCGCTCCTCAATCGCGGAATCCTCGACGTAGTCTACTACGCCTCCGATCCCGCTCTCTCGAACCAGCCGAATCTGACCCAAATCTGGGCGCGACTTCTGCGCACTTATTCTTGCGCGGCCCCTTACTGCCCAAGCAGCTCCTCCAGGGCCAGGCGGGTCTTGGGAAGTAGCTGCGCCTCGTCGAAGTAGCGGGTGACCACGGCCAGGGCCTCCTCGATCGTTGTGATGTTCAGATGGCGGAGCAAGTAGCGCACGTCTTCGAGGTCATGGAACTCTTCACCAAGTCGCATGGCCGCGCACTTCATCGCCAGCAGGTACTCCGGCCTGGCGACGAAGACGCGGAGATGGCGAAGCTCGAGATAGGGATCGAAAGTACCGCGGGGGCTCAGATAACCCTTTACCGCGTCGTTCAGCCAGTTTGCAGGGACTCCGGCCTCCATGGCGACTCGCGCCGCTGCTTCACGAATGATCCGGGTCGGCCTGAACAGGGCGTCCACGTCCCGGGTCGCGTCCCTGGCGTTCAGGACCAGACACATGACGGCCCCCCCCACGATGTAGACCTCACCTTCCACTTCCTGCTTCGCAAGCTCCGAGGCAAGTCGCTCCAGAAGACGGTGAATCTCGTTGCGCGTCAGCTTTGTCGTGGACGACACCCGCTCAGACCCGCCTCCCGATCCCGGAGTCCACAAAGATGTTACGTCGCTTGAACGGCACAGGAGCTGCCTTCAAGAGGTGCAGTCGCAGACTCTTCATTGGCGTCGTGAAAAAGGGTTCTGATAGTGGGGTTACTTGCCTCGTCCAGGACGGTGGCGCAACGCCCCGCTGATGAGAAGCCTGCTCCACCATGGCGGCCACATAGTTCTGCACGAGAGGAGTGACCCCCCGGAGCTCAGCGTGGCGCAAGGCGTCCTGGAACTGTCCGGGCAGCAGGTCCGTGAGAAAGTCGCTGAGCTCGGCCAGGACATAGGAGCGGTCTTCATCATTGGCCAGCTCGCTCAGTATTTCCAGGAACCTTGCCTGGTG
>JAJFLN010000527.1 GCA_021772705.1 Candidatus Cloacimonadota bacterium
AACTGAGCCGACGCTGCGCAGCGAGAGCCAAGAAGAACCACCCACCGTGCGATTCCCGTCAACCGGAGTTCTCCTCGTTGGCTGACGCGCTTCCCCTTGCTGCATGAGGTATCTCAACGATCCATCCATGCCTCAGGGCTCCGCCCCAAACCCCCAATTGGACTGGTGGGACTGAGAGTGGTGATGAACACTTGAATGACATACGAAAGCTCGACCTGTTCATCCGGGTCCAGGGGCCAATGGCCCCTGGCGGGAGTTCGAGGGCAGAGCCCTCGTTTTCAAACATTCCTTCTACATCTAATTCATGGGTATTGCGGCTAGGTGGATCATGCTCTGCGCCGGGAGGCTTGGCTTTTGCATCGTAGAACCATCGAGGCATCACTGGCGGTCGAGGTAGCCGTTTCGACCCTGATCGTGGCTGCCTTCGCCATTCCCCTCATGAGTCTCCTGTTTCAGGAGAGAGAGACGGAGCAGCTCTCCCGGTACCAGTACGTGGCCCTCGTGGCGGCCCGGGACGAGATGTATCAGTCCCGGATGGCAGTCGCAGCGGGGGCGACAGCCGATTCCATCGCCCACGGATTCGAGGAGTTGACCGGGAGTCCTCTGGGCCGGATCGAGCCCATGGCACCGGGCGTGACCCTGCCTGTGACCTATCACAAGGAGCAGAGCCGTATCGAAACGCAGCTGGTGCTGGAGCCAGACACGGGGGGCCGCATCCGTCTGGCCACCGTGGAGGCCCGATGGATCGATCCGGCCAACCAGGGCAACGGGAGCGGCGGCCGGCCCTCGTCGCTCAAGATCGTATTTGGACTGCTCACCCCACCATGACCTTGAACAGCGACAGACTGGCCCATCGAAAGCGCAGCCGCGGATTCACCCTCGTGGAGGCCCTCCTCTTCGGGGGTATCGCCTCCGTGGTGCTCATCGGCATCATCGGCCTCCTGTCCCGGGGGGGCAAGCTGCTCGGCATTTCCCGGAGCGCCAGCGGCGCCCAGATCGAGCTCCGGATCCTGATGGAGCGGATGAGCGAGGACGTGGCGGAGCTGGTCTACCTGGAGGATGGGGACCCTTTCGATTCCGACACTTCCACGCCGGACCGAGGATTGCGCTTCATCATCCGTTCCACCCGCAAGGAGCGAGGAATGAGCCCACCGGACACCCCCACCCTTCGACGGATCGAGTACCGCGCCGGGGCGCCGGACTCCGGCAGCAACCTGCGAGAATGCGTCCGGTCAGTGGAGCTCCTGGCCGACGACGGGTCGGTGAAGGAGGATTCCACCCAGATCCTCGCCAGGGAGTTGAAGAGCCTGAGGCTCTGGCCTCTGGCGGCAGTACCCAGGCCTGACGGCAGGTGGGATCTGGCGGCGCCGACGGACGCCCGGGCGACGCAGGCTGGAGCCACCGTGGCCTGCATGGTCGTCGACATCACCGTCGGCCGGCCCGCCGGGGACACCTCACTGGAACAGATGCCTGTCACGTCCATCGTGACCAAGCTCTGGTGCCGGAATCGAATACTGGAACTGGCCCGAGGAGGACTACGATGAGCAGGATGGGACGACCGCGAGCTCGGTTCCGTCCGGAAACCCGTTCGCCCCGACCCTTCGGCAAGCTCAGGAGAGGGGCCCCCGACGCTCCAACACTGGCCCTCGACAGGCTCGGGCCGAACGGATTGGGAGTTTCAGGACGGAAACGAGCTCGCCGACAGGGGACCCGCTCCAACCGCAGCCGGACTGGCATCATCCTTCCAATCGTGCTGGTCTGCTGCCTGTTGCTGTCCATGATGGTGATGGCATTTCAGTTCCTCTCCTCCAGCGACTACAAGAGCGTGGCCCGGCTCATGAGGGGCGCCCAGGCGGCAGCCCTGGCGGATCTCGCCTCCGACGAGATCATGCTCCTGGTGGGAGACATCTCGATAGGTGCGGGAGCGACAAAGCCAACCTGGGTCACGGAGCTGCTGCAGGACCTGGAGGCCGCCCGGAGCGGCGGCGGGCCCGTGCTGGACGTGACCAAGACCCTGGACTTCACCGATGACGTTCCCCTGACCCGGCAGGCCGCCGAGAAGGCCGCCAAGATCGTGGAGGCCCGGGTGGTCCGGGCCATCGTTGGACCTTTCAAGCGGATCGGAGGGTACGAGAAGAAGCACCACTACGCCGAACCCGGATTCAACGACTCCGGCAAGCTGCTCCAGAGCTGGGACCTGACGGGACCCTTCGCCGTCGACGTGGCAGTCCTGTCCCCTGACGGGGGGCCCCTGGAGTTCAGCCAGCGATACCTCCGCAGCCAGGACCTGCGGATCACCGATACCACGCCTCCGGCGGCGGAGTTCGCCCTCTTCAGCTTTCTGCCGCCTCCGTCAGAGGACTACGCCATCAACGACATGCAGCGCGGCGGCCGGCTGCTGGTGAACCCCGAGACCAATGGCCGTGTGATGGTCCGGGGCCCCTTGTTCCTGCTTCCCGAAGATCCGGACCCGGTCCGGGCCTTCCTCGGAGGCGACCAGCCGGCGGACTCCGCCACCTATCCCGATACGTCCTGGACGAACTGGGCCTCCATTCCCGGCCCCCGGACTCTGCAGCATCCCGAGAACTCCACCTCCGGTGTCCTGTCGGGGCTGCTAGCCCAGATCGGGAACCTGCTGCAGAACATCAAGGCTGACACACAGGCCCGGCGGGGGAAGTTCACGGCCAGCTACTCCCTGTTCGAGACCAAGCCCATCGCCGTGGAGATCTGTTTCGATCTGCCGGTCATCGGGAATGTCTGCAAGACCATTGTGGTACCGGTGAAGAGATATGATCTGGGATCCGGATCCGTTGTCATGGCCGCCCAGCTGATGGGGAACACACCGACTTACCAGACCATCGACAGGGACGAACTGGCCTACTATCCACCTGGGGCGCACTACTACGCGCCACTGGCGCCGGGGAAACAGATGTTCCAGGTTCTGGCGCAGCAGGTGACGGTCTTCAAGGGCGCCCTGGTGGAGGGGGCGGAGAACAGCGAACCGACACAATTCGTCCCGGGGGCCACCCCGCCTGAGGAGGGCGCCGCCGTGCTCCTCGAGCCGCCGCCCAGGGCCGGGGAGGACGCCGGGATCATGGGCCTCTACGGCTCGGCGATGGTGAACGGCAAAACCCTGGCAACGATGAAGGTCTATGACGTGGCCTACTGGCTGGTGGCCAAGAAGGTCGCCGAACTCTCAGGGCTCCAGAAGAGGATCGCCGAAAGACTGGGAATTCCCGCCATCGTGAACATGGCCCTCGCGGCGATTGAGCTGGACGGAAACCTGGACGTGATGCTCCGCCGGTTCAGCATCAACGGCCCCGGCAACTGGCCCCGCAATCCGGAAGACATGACGTCGGCAGAGATCGAGGAGAAGCTTCGAAACCAGCAGGGTGTGCTAACCCCCTTCGGTTTCTATCGTCACGACGACGGCTTCTGGGACTCGCCCAGGGCCCCTTCGGGCAAGAAGGACGAGCTGATTCAGGCCTTCAAGACGCCTCTGTTGACCCAGTCGCCGGCGACGATCCTGAACAAGGTATTCATCACGGACAACGTGACGGACTGGAGCGCCCTGGAGTCCATGGTGGCGGATCCCGGCGTCGATGTGGCGGCGGACATGCGAGACTTCCTGACCGGCGACCACGCCTCGTATCTGATCAGGAACACATCGGGAAAGGACGCCGGGAGCCAGGATGCGGCGTTCCGGGCCATTCTGGAGCAGGGCGTGAAGGCCCCAGGGGTGGGGCTGCCCCCTCTCTCTCCGGCCCGGTTGCGGAGGCCAGACGGGGCATTCGGAGACTACGGGGGTCCTCCATCGCCGGCCTCGGCCGAGCTGGCCACGCTGGAGGGCAGCTACCCCAAGGGGTTCTACCCTTCAGGATTCCGGCAATGGGAAGCCATCGCGACCCGGGCCTACCCCGACGTGGCGTCTTGGCTTGCGGCGGAGGCCGTCAACGGTGTGGTGGATCTGAAAGGGGCCGTCTTGTTGAGGAGCTGCAATCATCCAGGAGGCGGCGGCGGGTCCGGTGATATCGCCTACAAGGGCCGGGGCATCGTCATTGTCACCACGGAGGATGCGGCGGCTCCGGCCACTCTGGATGGACAGATCCGGCCAGTTGCCGGCGCCACCAACGCCGAGCTGATCCTGGTGCACCGCGTCAAGCGCGAGCTCGTCGAGACCGGGCAACTCCCGCCCCTCAAGCTCGGCGCCCTGATCTTTGCCTCCGTCTACAGCGACACAGGCGTAACGCCCACCGGGAGCCAGACGAAGATCGTCGGCAACCTGGTCACGGGGCTGCTCAACAAGAAGAACATCGCTGCCTCCATGGCCCCCGATGACGGGGTGGCCGTGGTTTACAGGGACGCCGTTGGCAATGCCGCCTCCGGGAGCCGTGAGAACTACTGGTCACTCGAGCTGGGCGGGGAGGTCTCCTCCGTCGAGCCGACGAGCTGAGCCCCGGGGACACCACCAGTGACACTTTCGCCACAGCCCGGAGACGTGATCCAGCAAGCCCTGCCGGCGCCGGCTTCCGGACCTGAGGACCCGCGCAAGAATAACTACGCAGTTTCGCATCCCATCTTCAGGCCATCTTCGGCCGCTCCTCAATCGCGGAATCCTCGACGTAGCCCACTACGCCTCCGGTCCCGCTCACTCGAACCAGCCGAATCTGACCCAAATCTGGGC
>JAJFLN010000528.1 GCA_021772705.1 Candidatus Cloacimonadota bacterium
AACTGAGCCGACGCTGCGCAGCGAGAGCCAAGAAGAACCACCCACCGTGCGATTCCCGTCAACCGGAGTTCTCCTCGTTGGCTGACGCGCTTCCCCTTGCTGCATGAGGTATCTCAACGATCCATCCATGCCTCAGGGCTCAGCCCCACGCCCCGTTGGGGGAGCCAACTCCCCCAAACCCCCAATGGGACTGGTGCGACTGAGAGTACTGATAAACACTTGAATGACACACGAAAGCTTGACCTGTTCATCCGGGTCCAGGGGCCAATGGCCCCTGGCGGTAGTTCGAGGGCAGAGCCCTCGTTTTCAAACATTCCTTCCACTCATTCATGGGCATTGGAGTTAATCCACAGAATTCGCGCCCAGATTGGAGTCAGGTTCGGCCGGTCCGATTGAGCAGAACCGAAGGCGTAGCGGGTTACGTCGAGGATTCTGCGATTGAGGAGCGCCCGAAGATGGGATGAGAAAATGGGACGAGAAAATGGGGAGTAATTCTTGCGCGGACCCTTAGCAAGTCAGCTGGCGCCGTGTCAGGACGGAGTCACTGGGCGCCCCGTCATCATCGGGTCCGGAGTCCGTCGGCCAGGAATGGCTGCAGGTCAGCGACCACCACATCGGGTGGATTGTAGCTGCTGGGGCGGTTCCGGTTCGAGACCTTCTCGGCCCAGAACGAGAGGGACTCTGCCATGGCCTCGGGAATCTGCGACCTGGAGTAGCTGGAGGGGAAGACGGAAGGATCGTTGCTGTTGGCCTGAATGGTATCTCCCAATCGGTTTCCGGCGGACCGGTTGACCAAGAGGGTCAGGTCGTGGGCGAACTCGTGATTCGCCACGTGTGCGATCTGGGGCTGATAGAGCTCGGTTGTGGCGCTCCGGCCGCCGAGGGTGTACCAGACGCCGCCGACGGGAAGCTTGCTGGAATCCTTCTGCACCACCACGGTCAGCGTGTGTCTCCGAGGCTGATACAGGCGGGCCGCCTTCTTCACGATCTCCAGATTGGCTCCAGAGGCATCCTTACCCTTGATCACCAGATTGTACTGGTCCATGAGGGCCCGCGTCTCGGCATCGAACTGTGTATCGTTACCACTGGAGGGGGGAGTCACGGCGACTCTCGGCGGGGGAGTGGCCGAGCTGCCCGTGCCGCCGCCCAGGTTCGGGGGCTGCCGCTCGCCGCGGCGGCTACCCCGGGCTGCGGGAGGAGGCACACGCCGCTGACGCCGGGCGCTCCGACTGGAGTCCGAGGTGTTTCGGGAGCGGGAAGAGATCGAGGTGCCGCCACTGGAACCGCTGTTGCCTGTATTCGAGGAGCTCGAGGGAGGGCTGGAGCTGCCACAGCCCTGGAGAGCCAGGGAAGCAGCCGCCAAGATCGCCATCAGAGTCAGTCGGTTTTCGAACATTCGGCCTCCTAGCCGTCCGGGAGAGCACACTTCGCCCCTCCCGAACATGTGAGACGAGATGGAGGCCTGAAAGGTTTCATTATTTTTTCCTCCCTCTCAGCGGCCCATGAGGTAATCTGAATGAGGTTGAACTTCGCCCTGGCAACGGGTTTCGTGGCGATTTGTCAGCCTTATCGCACCTGAAACAGTGTTTTGACGGCAGAATTGTTACTTCTGCCGACAGTCAGGCCTCAAGAGATGCCCCCATATCAGCCGATGATCCAGCCGAAGGGACTTGCCCCGATTGACTCCCCCGAGTCCGGTCCTCTCAGGTTGAAATCGTGCCAGCGACAGCAAACATACGGTATCTCCATCAGGCCATCCCAGAGGCGCCTCGCCGGGAGCGGTCTGTGATCAAGCTCATCGTGGTCAACAAGAACTCCGAAGCTCTGGAGTTCCGATTGAAGAGCAAGATCACGACCATCGGACGGTCGAGTGACAATCATCTCGTTCTGCCCGGGACCCACGTTTCCAGGAACCACGCCACCATCGAGCGGACGGCAAAGGGATTCGTTCTGGTCGATCTGGGCAGCAAGAACGGCACGATCGTCAACAACAAGCCCGTCAAGAACGCCATCCTGGGCGTAGGCGACAAGGTCAAAATTGGCGAGAACTTCGTCTTCGTCGACGACGCTCAGGCCGACCGGGAAAACGCGATGGATTACCTCCTGGAGAAGCTCGAAGACAGCGAGAAGAAGTTCCTCCAGGCCGGCATCGAGTTCCTCAAGATCGAGCGCAAGGACGCATTCCTCGGGGAAGTCTCCAAGGCCGCCTTCGAAGTCAGCCTCTACGCAATCCCCCTGTTCCTCTTCGCCGGAAGCCTGATCGGCATCATCAAGATCAAGGACATCTACGGCTACGTGACCACCCTCATTTCCAAGCTCCTCCCTGGGGGCTGAGCCGAAGGCGATCGAAGAGGGTGGGGGCGGCCCCTTACTTTCCGATCACTGAGAGGGACCAGAGCTGGGCCCCTGGGCCGAAGCGGTTTCCTGGGCCCAGGATCAGCGCCAACTCCATCTTGTTCCGGCCCTCCCTGAGGAAGCGAGCGGGAAAGCTGTTCCAGACCGTGTTGGCGGCCATCTCGGGATCCAGGCCCCAGGCCTCTAAGGATGTGAAATGAAGCAACATCTTCCCGTTCACCCTGACCTGAAAGTACCGGCGCCGGGTCAGTGGGTTCAGATTGATTCCGATGGCGGCCCTCCTGACTGACGGCAGCTGTCCCGGAGGGATCTTGAAATGGAAGACATGCTTGCTCAGAGCCTTGTCGGTGAACTCCTTCATGGCATAGCGCTCCCGGATCGCCCCTGGATCGTCCCCGTCAGGAACCCAGTACATGTGCTCCTTCTGGTTGAAGTCGGTGCTCCACTTGAACCGGGGCTCGAAAGGCGGCTCTCCGTGACTCCGGTAGACAAAGTGGGCCGTCATCTCCTCCACCCGAACCGGCGGTTCGAACCGGAACTCCTGACAGAGAGAATCGAGACACTCCAGCTGCAACAGCTTCTCGTAGACCTCTATGGCGTCCTCACTGGACACCCGAGAACTGCCGAAGTAGAGCCCTGCCAGGGGAGCGAAGTCTCTCAGCAGCCCGAAGCTCGGCAACGACGTGATCCAGGCTTTCAGCTTCTGTGGCTTGAACTGGTTCGGATCGTCGTAGACCTGAGTCAGAAAGGTATCGATCTGCCGGAGATCGACGGAATCGGAGAGCCTCTTCCCCAGTCCAGAGACAGGATCCAGTGGAGCTCGCATCGTGACCCCGCCTTCGGTCTCGAAGACGTATTCCAGTTTCTGGATTCCAGCGGCCAGATCTTCAGGCTCCAGGGGAAACCGATGGGACGTGGTGACCTCGCCACTCTCCTCCGGAATGGACCGATCCGAGATGGCAAGACGGCCCCGGACGGGATGACGAGTCTTGAACTCCAGTCTGGCCCCCTCCGGAGCGGCCAGACTCAGGAGCTCATCCCCTCTGGTAATGAAGTTGTATTTGAGGGAGCGGCTGCCGTCCCTGCAGACGAGGTGAAGGCTGTGATGAGTCCCGGGCTCCAACCCCAGCAGGGTCTCGGTGTGGGCTTTGGAGGGCCTACTCAAACGACCCTCCCCCACTCGCCGGGGTCCTTTCGTGGGCCCTTCCTCGGCGTACTCGACCCAGGACTCGATCGACCGGCTGGTTTGCCAGCTCACGGTCACGGCCCGATGCCAGGGTTCAATCTTGACCTTTTGGACCAGTACCTTCCCCGGGCGGGAGACCATGAAGGCATAGGCGGCAAGGATCAACAGCAGACCTGCCAGAACGGCCGGGCCGAAGCGCCGCATGACCGCCCTATCCCGGGCGATCGTGCCGGGGGCCATCTGGGTCTCCTGCCCTTCCAGACCCGAAAACTGGCGTCGCTGGATCGTGAGTCCCTCGGCTGCTGCTGAGGCCGTCACGGCCTGGCGGCGGGACGACTGCTTCACAGGCCCGGCGATTTTCGAGGCTTGCACCTTTCCCTTCAACCCCTCCTCCAGTAGCCGGGCAACCTCCGCGGCGCTGCCGAAACGGGCCCTGGGGTCCTTGGCCAGGAGCCGGTTCACCATGGCCTCGACCCAGCCGGGCACATCGGGGCGAAGGGTCCGCAGCGGCGGAGGCTGCCGCTCCAGATGTGCCTTCAGGATGTCCTGAATGGGCAGGGTGGCGAAGGACGTGGACCCCGTCAATGACTCGTAGAGGACCATTCCCAGAGCGTAAAGATCCGACGCGGCCAGAGGTTGCGATCCGCGGATGACCTCCGGAGCGGTGTACTCCGGTGTTCCCATGAACATCCCGGACCGGGTCAACCGCTCCCCGGCGGAATCGGAGTAGGCCAGACCGAAGTCAGCCAGCTTCGGCTGGCCATCGGCGGTCATCATCACGTTGCGGCACTTCACATCCCGATGCAGAATGTCCTGTTCGTGGGCCGCCGCCAGACCATCGGCCAGTTGTCGACAGACATCGACGGCCTCCTCCACCGGCAGCGGCCCCATTCGATCGATCCGCTCCTTCAGGCTCTCACCTTCAACGAGCTCGAAGACAAGGTAGAGCCGCCCCCTCGCCTCGCCGGTGGCCAGGACGGCAACGATGTTCGGATGCCTCAGCCGGGCGAGCAGCTTGCCCTCCCGGACGAACCGGGCGTGAGTCTCGTCGTCCAGGGCGAGCATGAGTTTCACCGCCACTTCACGGTTCAGAGCTCGCTGCCTGGCCCTGAGGACGACTCCCATGCCTCCCCGGCCAAGAAGCCCCAGAATGTCGAACCGGCGGCGGAACTCGCTTCCGAGTTCGGCGGCAATCTCTTCTGGCTCCGTTGGAAAATCCTGGGACATGGCCGGCTACATCTTAGCAGCGACCGCCCTGGCCCATGCCAGGGAGCCCTGCCATCGGGGGGAGCCACCATTGGGGATCACGGAGTTCACGGAGGCCACGGGGAGCACGGAGGTTTGGGGTGGGAAGGGATCTCTGCGTAACTTCTCGTGCCATCGCAGCTGAAGCAAGCCCCGGGTCGAAGTGCTCCCCCGCCCTGTTGAGCAGATCCAGTCATCGGGGCACAGCTATCGCCGCATCCGGGCCCGGGAGATCTCGTCAAGTCGGTCGATCGAGCAGGTTGCCCAGCCGGCTTCCCAGACCGGCCAGCTCTGAGGCGGCCTGCTTGGTGTTTTCCACCGCAGCCAGGGAGTGTTTCGTTATCCGGCTGAACTCGTCCATGGCGTTCCTCACGTCGGCCATTCCCGTGTTCTGTTGCTTTGCCATCTCGGCGATTTCACCGACCAATCTGGAAGAACTGTCAATGGCCTCTACCAAACGCTCTATGCGCGCTCCGGCCTTCTTGGCCGCGGCAGACGCCCGTTCGGCCTGGTTCTTGTTCGTCTCGGCGTCCAGGACGGCGGACCGGGTCGACCTGTCGATCTCCTCCAGCAGCTTTCTCACACGCGGGGTGGCCTGCTTCGACTGGGATGCCAGCTCCTTGACCTCTCCGGCCACGACGGAGAATCCCTTGCCGTGCTCGCCGGCCCGGGACGCCTCGATGGCGGCGTTCACCGCCAGCAGGTTCGTCTGGTCCGCCAGGGTCCGGACGGAGGCAACAATGTGGTCGATCATTCGCGCCCGCTCGCTCAGCTGCGCCACGTTGACAGCGTTGGACTCGGCGAGGCGGACCATCTCGGACATGGCCTCGAGGGCCTCGACGAAGGGTTTCCGGGCATCGCTGAATTCCATTCGTCGTGCCCCCGATCACAAAGACAGTGAGTATTTCAGATCATGCAATCCGCATGACAAATAATCCGGCTCCGCCCATTGACATCAGGGCCTGCATCCTGTATCGTAGGTCGGCTCAGAAAGAGCTGATCATTTTCCCTCAATTCGAAGGAGGTGGCGGCGGGCAATCGAGACTGAAGAACGCAGAAGTTTCGACTCTTTCAGACAGGTGCGCATTATCAGTATCGATCAGGCGCACATAGCATGGAGGCCGGGGGCAAGAGTAGAAAATTAACCCCGGCGAACAACTAACCACCCACGACCGAGTAGCTATTAGCAGAGTAAGCGGCCTCGCGACCGGCGAAACGGCACGAGACCCGCAGTCAGGACACACTTAAAGGAGTGTTTCCCGATGAATCTGCTCAAGAGCTTTGCTGTTCTGTTCCTGGTCCTTTCCTTCGTTATCCTGGGTTCCCAGGCCGCCCACTCGGCTCCTATGACGGACGCCCAGAGGGTTCACATCGACCGTTTCCTCCAAAACAACGACCTCAACGAGTTCGGCGATCCTGATGGAACGGTTTACCTCGGCAGCAATCCCCTCTTCAACGAAGAGACCGGAGAGTTGACTGATCGCTACGAGTATCTGGTCCAGAAGTTCCCCGGCATCTTCGTGAACTTCGTCCAGACTCTCCCGTTCGATGGCGTCATCGACGCCCTCGGCGAAGTTCAGGTCTCTGCAATGCAGTTCACCAACGACTTCGATTCGACACGGCTCGAGGATCGCTTCATCGATTCGGTCCTGGCCGCCGAGGCCGAGGCTCAGCAGCTGCTGGACCGGGTCCGAAGTGCTCTCAACGCTGGCGATTTCGTCGCAGTCGAGAAGATGCTCGAGGATATGACCGTCCTCAACTCGGAGCAGCTCACTCAGTTCGGCGGCGTCCTCAAGGATCTGCGCCGGATGCTCAACGGCGAGTTCCTCACCGATATGGAGACCCAGGCTCTGATCCTGAGCCTCCTGGAGAAGGTGGACACTCTCGAGATGCGCCTGAACGCCTGATTCGAAGGACAGTACAGGAACAGTATCCCGGCCCTCGCAAGGGGGCCGGGATTTTCCTTTTCCTAGAGTCTGCCGCTGCGCATGATCCCGATGGATAGCCAGAAGCCCAGGAAACCAGCCACCAGGAACCCACAGATACCCATCCAGGGGTAGCCAAACAGGGTCGGTTGGATCTTGGTGGTCATGATGAATGACGAGCCGATGATCAGGGCGCTGATGACCAGGGAGAAGGAGATCCGGTTCGACAGCTTGTCCAGCGTCGATGCCAGGGGATCCAGCCCTCGATGTCTGAAGTCGATGCTGAAGGTGCCGTGCTGCATCTTGTTCAGGATCTTGGTCATCTGCAGCGGCGTGCGTTTCAAGAAGAAGGTCATGTCCAGGAGACCCAGATGGGCCTCTCTGGCCAGCCGCTTCGGCTGCCAACGATCCAGGACGAGCTCCTGAACGAAGGGGCGGGCCTCCTCGACCAGATCAAAGGAGGGATCCAGAACCTTCGCCAGACTCTCGATGCTGATCAGAGCCTTCAGCATCATTGCGTAGTTGCCAGGAAGCTTGAGCTGGAACTCGACAAGCAACCCCATGATGTTGCTGATCAGCAGCCCCAGGTCGACCTGCTTCAGAGCGACTCCATGATAGGGGTCCAGGGTGTCCATCAGGGCCATGCTGAACCTGTCCAGGTCGATCTCCTGGATCGGCTCGCCGATGTAGATCAACTCCCTGGCAAGGTCATCGTAGTCACGATTGATCAGGGAGATGAGGAGCTGGGAGATATTGTCTCTCATCTTCTGAGACAGGCGGCCCACCATGCCGAAGTCGAGGAAACAGATGGCATTGCCATCCTGAATCAGGATGTTTCCCGGATGAGGGTCGGCGTGGAAACAGCCGTCCCGGAAGACCTGCTGCAGCACTGCCTTGGCGCCCACTTCGGCCAGGCGGGGGCCGTTCACCGTTGCCGGATCGACCCGGTTGGCCCGAGTGCCCCGCATGTACTCCATGCAGAGGACCCGTTTGCTCGAGACCTCCGTGTAGACCCTGGGAATCCGGATCTGAGCGACGGCTTCGAAGTTCCTCCGGAAGGTGACCATGTTCTGGGCCTCCCGGACGTAATCGAGCTCCCGTGTGATCGATCGGGCGAACTCGTCGATGATGGAGACGGGATCGAAGGTTCCGGGGTCCAGCAGCTCGGACTCCTCCAGTGTATGGGCCAGGTAGTAGAGAATGTCGATGTCGGAGGCGATCGTCTCGCTGATCCCCTCACGCTGAACCTTGATGGCCACTTCTCCTCCACCATCCTTCAGCCGGGCACGATGCACCTGACCGATGGAAGCGGCGGCGATGGGCTTTCTGTCGAAGTTCTCGAACAGGGTATCCGGAGAGCCGCCCAGTTCCGCCTCGATGATCCGCTCCACCCGGGAGTAGGGCATGGGTGGAACCGTGTCCTGGAGCTTGGAAAACTCCTGGATGTAGTCCTCAGGAATTCGATCGTGGCGTGTGGAGAGAATCTGGCCAAACTTGATGAACGTCGGACCCAGATCCTGGAGCACGTTTCGAAGTCTCTGGGGGAGGGTCCCCTGAACCTCCAGGCTCAGGGGGCCCGAGATCAGGGTCCTCAGCTTCTGGTAGATGGGAAGTCCGAGCTGTTCGGCGAAGTGCTCCAGTCCGTGGCGGACGAGCACTGCAGTGATGTCGCCGATCCGCGGGAGGTTACGGATGGACTTGAGGTTTATCATCTCACGGTGATCTTCGGCGCTTGTATCATTCCGTAAAGCTGCGCCGACGACCGTTTCAGGAGCACTCCGGGGGTAGAGAAAGCCTCGGCATCGATCTCACCGGACAGAACTCCCGAGGGTCCTATGTGCATCTTGCCAGCCAGGCGGATCAAATCGCTGTCGCACCGGAAGTTGCTGATCCGGATTCCCGACGGATCCGAGGTGACCGTCGCTTGCCCGGTCTTCATGTTCACTGCGCCTTCCAGGGGCAGACCGAGACCTCTGAGAACCACGGGCCAGTTGAATCGAAAACTGCCTGCCGCCACATTGGAAGCCCAGGCCGTAACGAACTGGCCAGCCTGCTCGCCTCGAACACCGTTGACGGCGGCCGCCAGACCATCGAAATCCAGCAGAATCCCGTTGTAATCAACCGCCAGACCCTGGCTCTTGACCTCGGCAGCGAACTTGTCCGGGTTCGCGGTGAACTCCAGTGACGCCGTTCCTCGCATGGCCTCTGGATTGGCGAATCCGAGCAACCCCGCCAGCTGCTCCCCGGCCACCTGGGCTGAACCGGCAACTCCCTCTGGTTCGTATCCACCGGCGTTGGCGGGCCGAAGTTTCCCTGCGACCCTCATGGTGGAGTTTCCAAGAACCAGCTCAGCTGGTGCAAAGTTCAAGACTCCACCGGCGTACTCTCCCTTGAGACTGGAGACCGTGGCCAGTTTCAGCCAGGAGTTCGCCTCCGTCACATCCACCTTGGGCATGATTTGATCGAGAGGGATGGAGAACGCATCGATGAGAAGATTGGGCAGGATGAAGTTGTCCAAGGAACCGGTCATTTCGAATCCCCCGCTACCCAGAAGCCCCTGGACCTTGCTCAGACTGATGGAATTCCCGTTCAACTGACCAGCCACCTCGAGGGTCGCCATGGGCAGCGTGACGCCCTCGTTCACGGGCTCCAGATAGACGCTGGCCAGGCTCAGATTGAATGTCGTGCCCGTCTTGCCGGGCTTGTAGTTGACCGTTCCGCTACCGGACTCGATGGACACCTTGGTGCCGAGCATCGCCCCGCCATCGAGCCCCACTTGATTGAACTGAATCTGAGACTCGATGCTCACTTCCTTGCCCGTCGCCATTACCTTCAGGTTGAGCGGGACGTTTCCAACCAGGGAAACTCCCATCCCCTTCAAGCCTGCCAGCAGCTTGATCCGTGACTGAACGATGGAGAGATCGATTCCGCTGAGCCGGATGAGCAAATCGGCGGCAAGACTTGGCATCAGATCAACGTCCCCTTCAACCTGGACGGGGAAGTCGGAGAGCAGCTTGCCATCGAACATCTCGATCTTCACGTTGCCGTCGGCCACGGCCATCCTGGAACTGAAATTGGACAGGCTGAAGGTCTCTCCGAGCTTCTGATCCGTGATCTCCAGGTTGCCTTTCTCGATCTCCAACGAATCAATTGTCAGCTTGGTGCCCGGCATCGTTCCCGCCGAGGCCAGCAGCAAACCCGCTCCGCCGGGACCCGGCAAGGCTACCTGCTGTGGGGGACCGCCAAAGGGCAGCACGAAGCTGCCATCAGGCCGGCGGGTGAGATTCGAAGAGAGGCCGACCAGGCTGAGCCTGATGAGGTTGAGGTGAGAATCGAACAGATCTTTCAGTCTCACAATGACCTCGATCTGCTCGATGAATACCAAAGGTTTCGGTTGACCCGGTGCCTCGATCTTCAGGTTCTTGAGATGCAACTTCCTGGGCGCCTCGAAAACGGCCTTTCCGAGGGTGACCTTACCCGTGAAACCAGGGCCCAGAGCCTGGGTCACCAGGTTCCCCAGGAACTCGGCGTCCTCCAGCTTGGTGTTCAAATAGCGATTGGCGGCGCCAAGTCCGACGCCGAGCAGTATCGCGATCACGACGGCGAACTTGAGCAGTTTCTTGATTCTCTGGAGCATGAGGGCGCCTGCCAGTCTAGCAGAATTCGTTGAAATCGGGACAGTCCTGTACTCCTATCGGCAGGAATCCGCCTCTGCATTGGCGCCAAGCTTCCGCTTTCCCGCCGGGAGCCTCCCCGCCGAGCCCGATCCGGTGGACGTTCCTGACCTGCGGGAGAGCCGGAAGAGGGCCGGATCGAGGGCATGACTCACTCCATGTTCGTTTCATTTCCAGAATCATCACATTCTTCGCGTCCAGGGCTTGACGATCTCCTGTCTGATCCTGATAATTCTCCGACTTCAATCAGGAGGCCAAATGACCCGACTTGCTCGACTGCTAGTGATCACCACCTCGCTTCTCGCCCTGAACGGCGCGGAAGCTCAGGTACCCTCCAACTCTCGAAGGGACAAGGTCACCCCGGCAGTCCGGGAAGCCATGCGAGAGCCGGGCAGCACGATCCGGATCATCGTCCGGATGCGAGCCAAGGCGAGCTCTCCCGTAAGGGCCACATTCAGCCAGGATTCAGCGGCCATGCGAATTGCCCTGAGGCGTGAGCAGGCCCGGAAGGCGGCCTCACCGCTCCTTTCCTTTCTCCGTCGTCTCGGCGGTTCCAGAGGAAAGGCGACCCCCTCGGCTCCCACGAGCCGGCCCAGAGCCAGTTCCACGGCTCCCAGCGCCCAGGCCCAGGAACTCTGGATCGCCAACAGCGTCTGCGTCGATGCCACTCCGGAGATGATCCGGGTCCTGGCAGGACGGCGGGACGTGGAGCGCGTCTACAGAGACATTCGGGTCCAGGCCATCCCTCCGTCAGAGCTGCGGGGCCATGGAGCACAGAAGGCAGAGGCCCTGGGAAACAGCAACTGGGGACTGGAGAAAATCCGGGCTCCCGAGGCCTGGGATACCTACGGCTTCCGTGGCGAGGGGATCGTCGTCGGTCACATCGACACCGGTGTCGACGGCTCTCATCCTGCCCTGGCAGGCCGGGTGATCAAGTTCAAGGACTTCGTCAACAGCCGGACCCGGCCCTACGACGATGAAGGTCACGGAACCCACACGGCAGGGAGCATCTGTGCTTCTGGCTCCGGTCTGGGAGTGGCTCCCGGCGCCCGGCTGATCGTGGCCAAGGCACTGGACTCCGATGGCTCCGGCGAACTGAGCAAGCTGCTGGAGGCCATGCAGTGGATGCTCGACCCCGATGGTGACCCCTCCACCAACGATCGCCCGGTCTGCGTCAGCAACTCCTGGGGCATCGACCGGTCGGTCATGAAGCGACTGGGGGCAGAGGAGACCTTCTTCTGGGACGCTGTCCAGGCCTGGCGGGACGCCAACATCATCCCCGTCTTCTCCTCCGGCAACAGCGGCCACGGGACAGAGGCGATCCCGGCGGCCTATCCCATCGCACTCGCCGTGGGCGCCACAAACCAGCTGGACGGAGTTCCGTCATTCTCCACGGGGGGGCAGTCCCGCTGGAACGGCATGACCTACACGAAGCCGGATCTCTCCGCCCCGGGTCACAAGGTGCTGAGTACGGTTCCGGGAAACAAGCTGAGAAGCCTGAATGGCACCTCGATGGCAGCCCCCCACGTGGCAGGTACGATAGCCCTGATCAAGCAGGCCCGGCCAGCAGCCACGATTTCCGAGATCGAACAGATCCTGAAATCATCGCTCAGGGATCTGGGTCCCCAAGGACTGGATGATCGATTCGGCCTGGGCCGGATTGACGTCTACGCCGCAGTTGCCATCGCTCAGGGCGAGGCACCGCCTCCTGTGGTGACGCCGGCGCCCCCGGCCCCGACAGAGCCCGATCCGGCCCCGGAGCCCCCACGGAATGACGAGATCAAGCGCCGTGTCTCCCGGGGAATTCTGATTCTCGCTGCCGGCCTCTTCGCCGCCTTCGGCTTCGGACTCTTCTTCTAGCCCGACAACGTAACTTGCCTCTGCTGCGGCAGGCTACATGGCATCCATGCTGCGTTCTCGGGCCGAAACGTGCTCGACGTCAAGTACGCCTGCGCGCGTTTCGGCCCTGCGGCCTTGCCTGAACGCCCTTCGCTCGGCCTCGCGACGAGGCAAGTTACGTTGTCGGGCTAGGAGCTCGAAGACCGCCGCTTGCCTTTGAGCAGGTGGAGCTTCTTCATGACCTTCTTCAGGTCCGAGACCTTGAAGGGCTTGTCGATGATGTCGAAGGCATCGAGACCGAAGACTTCACGGGCCATTGAATCTTCCAGGCTGCCCGTGACGATGACCACTGGAAGCGTGGCATCGATCTTCTTGATCTCCTTGAAAGTATCGATTCCGCTGATCTTGGGCATCTTCAGGTCCAGGAAGACTATGTCCACCTTGTGGGTCTTCAGGGACTCGATGGCATCGAAACCGCAGTCGAACTCGCTGACGAAGTGGTTGTCGTTGAGGAAGATCTCCTTACAGAGTGCCCGGATGTCGTCCTCGTCATCGACGAGCATGACCCGCAAGCGCTCCTGATCTTCCGAGACGATTTGGGACTCCTCGTCCTTGGGCTTCACCTGTCCGCCCTGAGTCTTGGGCAAGGTGATGGAGAATGCCGCGCCTTCGCCCAGCTTCGACTCGAGCTCGATCCGGCCCTTGTACTTCTCCACGATCTTGGCGACGATCGACAGACCCAGCCCCGTGCCCTTCCCGGCCTCCTTGGTCGTGAAAAAGGCGGTAAAGATGTTCTTCTGCACGTCCTCCGGGATACCTGAACCCGTGTCGGACATGACGATACGGATGTAGTCTTCGGCGTTGATCGTCTTGATCTTCAGAACCCCGCCCTTGTCCATGGCATCCTTGGCATTCACCACCAGGTTGAAGAAGATCTGCTGCAGTTCGCTCTCGTTGCCCCAGTAGGGCGGCAACATGGAAGAGAACTCCCGCTCCACGGCGATGTCCTGAACAACCAGCTGCTTGCCGAACAGCTCCAGGGTCTCGGAGAGTGTCTGGTTGATGTTGATGGGGACGATGTCCACATCTGACTTCCGGGAGAACTTGAGCAGGTTGCCGACGATGGTCCGGCAGCGCTCGGCCTGGCGCTGAATCTTGGCCAGGCTATCCTGGTACCCCTTGTCATCGGGAGTCGATTCCTGCAGGAGCTCGGTGTAGCCCAGAATGACGGACAGGGGGTTCTTGATCTCGTGGGCCACGCCCCCAGCCAGGAGGCCGATGGCGGCCAGCTTCTCGGAGTGAATGAGCTGGGCCTCGAGCTTCTTGTTGTCCGTGATGTCCCTGGAGAGGATCGTCACTCCCTGCAGGACGTCCTGATCGTCATAGAGCGGCTGGGTGCCGTAGCCGATCAGGGTCGCGCCGAAACCTATGGTGCGAGTCTCCCCGTCCAGTTCCAGTTCCAGCTCCTGGTAATCCTGGTTCTCACCGGACTCCAGGGTATCCCTGACCACAGGGATGAGGGGCACCAGGGAAGGGAAATCGAAGATGGGACGGCCCGGGGCATTCTCGCTGTCGATGCCGAAGAGCTTCCCGGCACTCTTGTTGGCCAAGAAGATCTTCATATCCCGGTCGATGACCATCAGGCCTGTGACCATGGTCCCGATGATGTTCTGGAGGGAGAAGTTGTCCTTCTTCAGCTCCCGGGTCAGGGATCGGTTCTCCTCGGACATGAAGTAATGATCCACCGCCTGCTTGACGAAGATCCTGAACTCCCCCACGTCCCAGGGTTTGCGGATGTACCCGTAGATTTGCCCCTTGTTGACAGCGTCGGACAGGGCGTCGATATCGGGATAGCCGGTTATCAGAATCCGGACTGTCTCGGGATGGATCTCCCGGACCTTTGCCAGGAGCTCCGCCCCCGTCATCGCCTCCATCTGATAGTCGGAGAGAATGACATGTATCGGACGCCGCGTCATGACCTCCAGGGCCTGGGCGCCGGACTCGGCTGTGTGGACCTCGTAGGTCCCGGAAAAGATCCCCTTGAACAGCTCGAGGATTCGTTCCTCGTCGTCAACTATGAGCAATTGAGCCTTCTGCATCTGACCTCCGAGCCCGATTCTACACCATGCCTGCCGGGGCAATGGTACCCACTTTGGCGTCCCGGGTGACGGTGGAGGCAGAGAGCGATTCGCGGTATGCTCACCTTGTGAGCACCCGATTCTGGAGTCTGAGACTGGCCAGGACCCTGACCCTGTTAGGCCTGATCGCCGTCTTGGTAGAGGTCGTGCCTGCCCGGGCCCAAAGTCTCCCTCCACTGCAATTGCCGGTCCACAGCCGGCTGAGCCTCATGGCTCCCACCGCAGGTTCGGCGGAGGTCAGTTTGCTGGCTCAACTCCCCAGGGTCACGGGCCTGCCCAACCGGTCGTTGCTGTCGGAGCAGCAGGTTCGAAAGGCCGAGATCTACCGGACTCGTGTGGACCTGCACGAGATGAACCAGCACCTGGCGACGGCCCTGAAGCAGCAGGGAGCTCAGTACCTGGTATCGGCCATCCAGAATCGCCTGGTAGCAACCATGAACAGGAAAGCCACCATCGAGACCCGGTTACAGTTCATCCAGACAGAGCTTCGTCGACGGATGACTGCGACAGGCAGCCTGCGCTGACTCCATCGAGGAGGAGACTTGAGAAGATCCATGACCACCCTGATTCTGGCCACCACACTCCTGATCGCCGGCGGGTCCTCCTTCTTTCAGGCCAGGGCGGCGGGCCTGAAGAATGTGCACGTACACGAGGGTTACGACAAGCAGCAACTCATGGGTCAGATGAAGATCTACGCCAGATCCCTGGGGGTGAAGTGCGGCTACTGTCACGTCAAGGGAGACTTCCCTTCCGATGACAAGGCGAACAAGCGGGCAGCCCGCTCGATGATGAAGATGGTGAAGAGCCTCAACAGGGACTACTTTCCGGATCCCGATGGCGTCCGGGTCACCTGCTTTACCTGCCACCAGGGCAAGAAGCTACCCCTGAACACTCCCGAGTGAATCCCCTCGCCCCGGAGAGGGTGCGGCATTCTCGTGATCTTGTGCGGCCCCTAAGACCAATGCCGGTGAGATAAGACGGATTTTGTTGTAGTGGGGCTCCGCCCCACACCCCGTTGGGGGAGCCAGCTCCCCCAAACCCCCAATTGGACTGATGCGACTGAGAGTGCTGATGAGCACTTGAATGACATACGAGAGCTTGACCTGTTCAATCGCGGTCCAGGGGCCAATGGCCCCTGGCGGGAGTTCGAGGGCAGAGCCCTCGTTTTCAAACATTCTTTCCACTCATTCATGGGCATTGCCCGGGTGCATGTCACCCAGGGGGTCCCCTGGCCTATTCCGGATCCGTTCGCCCCACTATGGATGCCCGCATCCAGGACGACTGAATGGCCGAGTTTTCCCGATCCGTTCGTCCTACTATGGATGCCCGCATCCAGGACGACTGAATGGCCGAGTTTTC
>JAJFLN010000529.1 GCA_021772705.1 Candidatus Cloacimonadota bacterium
GAGCTCGATCTGTTCATCCGGGTCCAGGGGCCAATGGCCCCTGGCGGAAGTTCGAGGGCGGAGCCCTCGTTTTCAAACATTCCTTCCACACCGAGAAGACCAGAGCCCCGTGGCTCAACATCCCGCCGATCCACCCGGCACCTCAGTGATCTCCGCGGTCTGCCTGAGCTCCGTGATTCTCAATGGGGATGTCCGCCCTGGCTGAAAGCTCCGTTCCTCTGGAAACGAGATTGGGGAAGGTCCGCCGGCGGTGCCTGCCCGCACACACCGGGGACCTTCCCGTAATCGGGGAAGAGGAACTGAGGGGTTCAGAGCTGGATGTTGCCGCCACCGAGGTTGGGGTTGCCACCCATGAAGGTGTTTGGTGGGACCTGCTTGAATCCGGCGCGGGCGGCACCGATGCCGTTGAGGCCCGTGGCGGTGATGTCCCGGGCCAGTGCCACGCCGGGGCTTCCGGTGGCCTGGGCGACGGTGTTCAGGATGGCCGGGGCGGCCGGAGCGGCTGCGACGGCCAGGCGGCCAGCGCCCCTGGCGGCGCCGACGGCGAGCTTGCCGGCTCCGAGAGCGAGTTTGCCCGCTCCGGCAGCCAGCCCGCCGATGGCTCCGGCGCAACCGGAGACCTGAAAGCTCAACAGTGACAGCATAATGGCGAAGGCGATGGTGTTCTTTCTGTTTCTCATTGTGTTCCTCCTTGGCTAGTGGTCGCACAGTCAGATGCAGGAGCCGTGCCAAACCTGAGAACCCTTTATCCAAGTGGACAAGGCATACACAGACTGCCCTGAGGGAGCGGTTTCCTCCACCCCCGGGCATGATTTCTTCTCTCCCCCGCCGATCCTTGCCAGGGAGCCATCGGGACCCCAGGGTCCCGGCAAAGTCACAGGCGATCCGCATCAATACTGGATCGGGCTTTTCGACCCCTCATGATGAACACTGGATTCTGCCCGATTTTGTCCGTCGCCCTGATCGGGACCCCAACGCCGATTGCGCCCCTCCCCTATCTGTGCTACGCCTCTTCGAGAAGAGCCGTGACGACCGCCTCCAGCCTGCCTCTCTATTCCTCTCGATTCCAGAGCCGTTATCGGCTGCTCAGGGAACTGGGAGAGGGAGGCATGGGCCGGGTCTACGAGGCCGTCCAGACCAGCCTGGAACGTCGCGTGGCGATCAAGATCCTCAAGGCCGAGCGGTTCGCTGACGAGGAGAGCCGCCTCCGTTTCGTCGAGGAGGCTCGCATCCTGGGCCGGATCTCTCACCCCAACGTGGTCCGCCTCTTCGACGCCGATCTGGAGCAAGAGTCCCCCTATATCGTCATCGAATTCATCACCGGCACCACTCTGCGCAAGCGGATCGGGGCCGAGAAGAAGCTCTCCCTGAACAAAACCATGGAGATCGCCTCGGGCATTCTGGCCGGTCTTGCCCACCTTCATCAGAACGGCATCCTCCACCGGGATCTGAAACCGGAGAACATCCTGCTGGAAGAGGGAGACGTCCCTCGGATCGCCGACTTCGGACTGGCCCGTTCGGAGGGAACGGCCCGTCTGACCGCCGAGGGCTACATGGTCGGGACCCCCATGTTCATGTCGCCGGAACAGCTCGGCGGACGGGAGGGAGGGCGATCGGCCGACATCTACGCCTTTGGTATGCTCCTGTTCCACATGCTCCGGGGAGATTATCCCTTTTCCCTCGGAGACGCCCGGACCCTGCTGCCCCTGAAGATCACCCTGGAGCGAGCGACCCTAGAGCGGAAGCTACAGTTCGTGCCCGATACGGTGGTGGATGTCATCGACCGGTGCCTGGCCCCGATGGCGGCGGACCGGTATCAGTCCATCGAAGAGGTCATCCAGGGGCTGGCCGCCACGCCGGAGCAGCCGCTCTCGGTGGTGACTCCCGCGCCGGATGGAGTCGTGGGTTCCGGATCGGCCGCCGACCCATGGTGGTCTCCTCGAAACTGGGGTGTCCGGACCCTCGTGGCGATCCTGGTCGGGATTCATCTGGTGGTGGCCGTCGTCCTGATTGCCATGCGGGAAGAGTCGACCATGTCCCAGCAGGCCGAGTACCGCCACCAGAACCTGGAGGTGGCTCCCCTGCCCGGCGTCTCTCAGGTCTCATGGGAGTCCGATCAACCCTACGTGTCCCGCCTCCAGGTGGGCGGGAGTACCCACACCACGGGCGAGGAGACGGCTTCCCACAGGATCGATCTGGCCGGCATTCCCTGGGCCAATCCCCCGGAAGCTCACGTCCTCTATCCCGATGGCTCCCTGAGTGAGCCCCTGGACCTCCAGGCAGCTCCCGTCGCATTCCGGCCCAGGATCACCAGGATTGGACGCAACATCTCCTTCGATGCCGAGATCGCATCGCCCTCCCCCCTCACGGTGCTGATCGACCGGGCGGGCAGGACCGTCTCGAGAACGGACCTGCCTTCCGGAAGAACTCACAGTCTGCGCCTGCAGCTACTGGACGAGGAAGGCCAGTATCGTCTGCGAGTCCTGACACCGGGCACGGGCCTCCTGGCGAAGGAGCCCCTGACGATGGACCTGGCAGACCAGAGGAGCCACCTGGTAGCCCTGTCAGAGGCGGCCCAAGCACTGGACCTGGAGTCTCTGGTGGCAGCCGTGGTCCGGCTGGGTGGAAAGGCCCGCCTGGTTCCCCAGGCGGTGAACAAGACCCAGCAAGCCCTGGCCGGGGTGAGATGGCGGGAGAAGCTGGAAGCAGCCGCGCCTGCCCTGGAGTTCACCCTGTCCCGGGAGAATCCGGACCTGGCCCTGAAGGCGGCGGCGGTGGCTGAGCTGGAGCGGATGCGCTGGATAGATCAGGCCGCGCGCATTGGCAGACTGGATCTGACCACCGGAGTGGACCGGTTTCTCCAGGGCCACTGGGCCCACTTCATCGGGCCTCCCCAGCAGACGGGACGACGGATCGAGGTCCGGCCCAACGCACCCTATCGACTTGGAGGAGGGTTCACTTCCGAGTTCGGCGAGATCTGGATGATGGAGAAACACCACCTCCTGGGAAAGGTGGAGATCCCCGTCGAGCTCTCCTCCCCTCCCGCTTCGCCGGTGGGACACGTCACCATCGAGCTCTACGGAGTGGTGCCTGAGGAGTACCTGCAAGTGACGCTCAACCCGGACACGCCGCGACAGCTGGTGCTCTCCATTCCATACACCCGGCTCGACCGGCCCAGGACCGAGGTCATCCTGACCCACGCATTCGATACGGCCTATCTGGGAGCGGGCAAGAACCTGATCCGGATCGAACTCAAGTCCCTGTCAGGCGCCGTGGCCACCGGCATCCGCATCGACGCCGTGATCCTGACCCTGTAGCGCCGCGAAATCCTGGTCGCGTCGCCACAGTGGCAAGCTCAGGACATGCTTCGAGAAGCTACAAAGAAACAGCTTCGAGGGTGCATGTCCCGCAGAGGTTACACGGAGGTCTCGGAGACTCAGAGGGCACAGAGGTTCTCTTGAGAAAACGCCCTTCATTCCGACTACCAGATCACTGCAGGATGCCAGCCCCACAAGAAACCGACCTGTCCCTGTGAACTCAGTGTCCTCAGTGTTGAATCCCCCCGGAGAGAAATGCATCCCCGTCTTCAGTATGGCCTGCCACCTGCTGTTTCATCACATTGTCTCAGTCTCGGAGGTGGCGGAGCCAGCGGAAGAAGGGTCCCCCCGGCATGAACAGGGCCAGCAGGTAGAGATGCAGGCGAACCCAGGCGAGCAGGACAATCAGAAGCATCGTCAGCCGGTAGGCCAAGCGTGCAGGCCGGGACAGACGACCGCCGTAGGATGACTCCGGACCTGTCCAGACCGGTTCGTCACGCTTCCGGAGACCCATGAATGCCCTGGCGAAAGCGCGCTTCTTGCCAGATTCGCCGCTCCGGGCCTCAGGGGACTCGGAGCCGGAGCCGACAGGGCGGTTCAGTTGCCGGCGGAGCCGCCCCTCCAGCCGCGTGTAGGCCCGGAAGTTCAGCAATGTCATCATTTGATTCACTTCATCCTGCGGACGAAGCGGCTCTGGTGGAGTCGAGTCATCGATACCTGAGGGACTGAAGACCTGGATCGCCGACACCAGATGCAGCGCTCGCCTCATCTCCCCAGCGTTCAACATCAGAGCACACCTTCGCCGTGCCAGGGTCTCCCCCGCCGTGCCTGGGTAGTCCACGCCTGACGGGAACGACCTCCGGGTCCGGATCGCGCCGTCCATGGCCTCCAGATTCCCTTCCAGCTCATTCCACGCTCGGCCGAAGGCGATCCGGGCGGCCGTGCTCTGACCACTCTTCTCCAGCGACCGGGCCAGCAGCAACCTGTCCTCAGGCAGGGCGCCCCGTTTTTCCAGTCCCTTGCTGAACAGGATGGCGGCCTCGTCGTGCTCCCCGAGCCAGACCAGGAACCGGGCCCGAGCTGACAGGGCCAGCGCCCCCTCCGGTTCCAGCTTCTCCAAGGCTTCGACGGCGGACCGGGCCTCAGCCTCCTCGAGTGAAGCCAGGGCGACCCGCACCTGACGGAACAGCCCGTCCCGGTGCTGCCTGGCGTCGCCGGAAGCAGAGTTCAGGGCATCCCTTGCCTTGCCGGGATTGGACTCGTCCAGGGCCAGGTCGACGGCATCGAATGCCGCCCTGGCGTCGGCGCCGGCCTCGCCTCTGAGAGGAGCCACCACCGGGGATGGCAGGCCTCGAATCGCTCGCAGCCTGCAAGCCCTGAGGGACAGCTGGATCTCGGGAGCCGTACGGAC
>JAJFLN010000530.1 GCA_021772705.1 Candidatus Cloacimonadota bacterium
CTGCTGCGGCCCGACGATCCCTTGGCACTCGAAGGGGACGCAACCACGGAGCAGATCACTGTAGACGTCGGAATCGGAGAAGCCGGCGACGAGGCGACCAAGCTGGAAGAGCAGGCCACGACGGCCATGACGACAAAACTCTGGTGCCGGAACCGGCTGATCCTGCTGGGGAGGGAGTCGAGATGATCGGCAGTCCGCTTCAACTCCGAGGAGTCACTTGCTCGCTGCGGAACCCTCATCGGATCAATCATTCAGGCTGGGTGCTGCCGGTAGTGATTGTCTGTGCCCTGTTGCTCGGCGCCAATGTCCTGACCTTTCAGTTCGTGGCTGCAACCGATTACATGCAAGTCCGGAGGCTGGGCCAGCGGGTTCAGGCAAATGCACTGGCCGATCTGGCCAGCGACGAGCTGCACTTCTCCATCCTGGATCAGGATCTGGCGCCTTGGTCCCAAAAACCTCCGTGGCTGTCCGGATTACTGGACCGGGTCTGGATGGCTCGCAGTCGAGATCCGGAAGCGAGATTGCTCGATGTAAAGACAAGTGTCGACTTTGAGGCTCACCTCCCAGGATCGACGGCAGCGATCGAGATTGCCGGAAGTTCATTCACATTCGAAAAGGCCACTGCCGAGATCGGCCCGTTTCGAGTTATTCCCGACTTGCCCCCACGAGAACAGTACTATGCGGAGCCCGTCTTCCAAGACCGGCTCAAGACCCTGATGCCCCTTGACCTGCGGGGGGCCTTCAAGTTCGAAGTGTCGGTGAGCTCCAAGCTGGGTCCACTTGCGGCGGGGCGATCGATGATGAGGGTCCAGGAGCTGGCCATCACCGACACGTCGCCTCCAGCAGCCGAGTTCGCCCTCTTCGCATTCGAGCCTCCGCCCGATGAGGACAGGGTCTTGAACGAGCTACAGCGTGGTGGCCGTCTGACAGTGTTTCCGAACACAGACGGTCGAGTATTCGTTCGTGGTCCGCTGGTACTCGTAGCCGAGGGAGCCAGCGCCGAGACGCCTCATCTGGGAGGCGAGGCCCCCAGCACGCCCTCCGTGAGCTACCCGGAAGTGGCCGGGGCTCAATGGACGGGGTGGGCCGCGGTTCCCGGTCCGAGGGCTCTTCAAGCTCCCATAGCGTCTAGCCTGAACAAGCTGCTCGCTGGATCGGTCGACCTGGCCCTGGGATTGCTCGGACGCCCGACGGGGCTGCTGAAAGCAGGACCCTGCCGGCCCAGATACGATAAGAGCAAGACCACTTTCGGTATTCCCTCAATGGGGCCCTGGACCATCCTGGGCCAGGATGTCTTTGGACCCACCAAACAGGTAGGCCCTGTCGACCTTCCTGTCTCCTTCGTCATCTCCGCTGGCCTGGACAAGCTCTTGGCATACTACCTCGCCTTCAATGGTGACCGAGCCTCCTACTTTCTCTCCGGGTCCTACGTGCATGCCCTCGCCAAAGCAGGGAGCCAGACCTTTTCCGTGACCGGCGATGTACAGCGAATCAGCCGGGCCGACGGCACGCCCACATCGGTGTCTGTCTTCCGGGGAGTTCGAGTCTCCCAGGCCGGTGACGATGCTCGGCCCCACAATGACGGCATCTCACTTCCAGCCTCCGCTCCGGAGGGTGATTCCATACTGATCGAGCCGCTGGCCCAGGAGGCCGGCCAGGAGCTTCGAGATATCGGCATCATGGGGATGTACGGCAGCGCCGACTTCGATGAGACCACCTGGCTCAGCGTGTCCCTTGTGGACCTGTTGTCATGGCTCATTCCCGGAGGCATCAGCGTAAAGCTGGCCTCGAAGCTACTGAAATTGCTGGGCGTGAATCTGGATGTGAAGCTGCTGGTTCAACACTACGGAGTCGAGGTGGCTGCAGATTTGCCAGATGAACTGACTCTCGCAGAACTGGAACCTCTCCTCGAAAGCGAGCGGCTGGTCCTTGCCCCCTATGGCCTCTACAGGCACAAGGACGGCTTCTGGTCAGGCAAGAACCTCCTCGCGGGGCTCGGCGATCTGGCCATCCACGCCGTGGCCACTCACCTGGCATCGGCGTTACTCGGAAAGCTCTTCTCCGGGGGGCCCTTTGACAAGACACTTCTCCAGAAGAATGCGTCACTACCCGGGGATCGATTGACGGCCGTGGATCTCCGCGGCCGGGCCAGGGGCATCCTCGGCAAGACCCTCCGTGGATTCCTCCGCCGGTTTGTCGGCAAGTGGACGGTCAAGACTCAGCACGAGGCCATGCGGTATCTTGCCCAGAGGATGTCCAAGGCGATCGCGAAGAGAATCTTTAAGCTTGGCATCACTGGGATCTTGAACAGCCGGAGCCCTCGACCGGATCCGGCCAGACAGGCAACGGCAAGCTCCCTACTCGAATCCACTGAGGCCCTTGACGATCCGGTGGCTGTCGCTTCATTTCCCCGAGGCTACTACCCCTCAAAGTACCGGGCCTGGGAGCGAATCTGGAGCCGCAGTTATCCCGATCTGCCGAGCTACATGGCTGCGGAATCCGGAGCCGATGGCGTTCTCGAATTGAATGGCGCCGTGTTCATCCGAAACCTGAATTATACTTCCGACGCGCCGATTCGCTATCGAGGGCGAGGCATCCTGGTTGCCATGACCACGAAGCAAGCTCGGCCATCGGTCCTCGCGGCCCCGGTCGTACCGGTGTCACCGCTCCCCGAGGACGGCTTGTCCGCCCCAGCGGACTGGTTGATTCTTGCCCACGTCGTTACCGAGGAGGCCAGGTCCGGCAGCACGCCTCCACCCTTGCGACTCGGGGAGTTGTTCACCGGTTCGGTTTACAGTGATACGGGGGTGATTCCCGGCGGTAGCCGGACCTTGATTCGGGGGAATCTGATCGCCGGCTGGATCAACAAGGCCGCCATTCCAGCCTCCCTTCGCGGGCCCGGCGAAGGCGTGACCGTCATGTATCAGCGGGGGCTGGCGCTACCGCCGGAAGGCAACCCGGCCGCAAACTTACGGATTGGACTGGCGGGAGATATCACAACTGCAGGCGCGACCCAGTGAAGGCATTCGCATGACCGTTGACGCCGACCTCCCCACCCTCCTGAATGACCTGGAGAGCCCCGTGGACGAGGTGCGTCTTGCAGCGTTGAGGCGGCTCGAAAGGCGACCGAGCCTGGCGGCGCTGGGAGCCCTCAGAAGAATCGCATGCGCCGATGACAATGCAAACGTACGGTTCGAAGCCCGCCGGTTTCTGAGCGCCATTTCCTCCGAGGTTCGGCAAGAGGATCTCTCGGCGGACCTTGAGCGAACCCCGACGCCAGACCGGCTCCGGAGCTTGCTCGCCGATCCCGATCCTGCAGTAAGGGTGAAGGTGATTGGCCGTCTCGCCACGATGCAAGAAGAGAGCGTGACACTCTTGCTGGAGGAACACCTCGAACGGGAGGTTGATCCCTTCGCTCTCTGCTCCCTACTCCAGGCTCTGGCGGCGGCACGTGGCATTGATTCCGCTTCGCTTCTGCAGAGGCATCTCGCATCATCAGATCCCCGAATCAGAGCGACTGCGGCAGATTCACTGGGTGCCATCGGTGACGATCGTGTCCTTCCTCTGCTGGTACCCCTGCTTCAAGATCCCCACCACAGGGTCCGCGTTGCTGCAGCCAGGTGGTTGCGAACTCACGACTCCCAATCCGTCGAGGCCTGTGTGGACGAGATGCTGCGGAGCCAGTCTGAGATCGTCCTGCGATCGGCCCTCTATGTACTCCGCTTCTTTCCGGAGTCATTCGGAATACCTCGGTTGAAGGAAGGACTGGAAGCTCCGTTTCCCGAGAGCCAAAAAATGGCTCGCCACTCTCTGGAGGTGCTGGCTGGCCGGTCGTCGGCGATGGCGGCGAGGTTGCTTTCCCGCCAGCCGGACACTCGAGATCCGGCAGAGGAGACTACGTTCGTTCCCTCCGACGCAGTGGACCCCATCGGTTCACCTCTGGAGCAGAGGATTCTGGACAAGGAGCCGGACGTTCAGGTTCCAGCCCTGCTCGAGGCAGTACGCCTGGCCCGCAGTGATCTACTCCCTCGGATTTCCACTGGACTGTCGGCAGCCAATCCGGACCCTCGAGTTCTCGCCACACGGATCTCCGCCGTGGGCAGATTGGGCAATTCGGAACGAGGTTCCCTGCTCCGCCCCCTACTCCAGCACCAGGAGCCCCGGATCAGGGCCAACACCGTCGAGTCGATTGGACTCCTCCAGGGTCCAGGATGGATTGGCGACCTACTGCCTCACCTGCAAGATGCACACAACCGGGTTCGAGCCAATGCCATTGTTGCCTTGAAAAGTGCGCCGGAGGTCGACATCATTCGACCGCTCGCTGCGATGGCCTCGAGCCCGAATCCCAGATTCCGATCGTCAGCGGCCTGGGCAATCACGCAGATCGGAACCTCCGAGACAGTCGACCTCTTCAGGCAAATGTTTCGGTTCGAGGATCTCGGCACCCGAGAGGCCGTCCTGAAGGCCCTTTCGGTGCTCTCACCGACATCGCAGCGGGCCCAGTCGCTACTGCAGAGTGCAAAGGTCCTCGATTCCCCGGATGAGATGCCCGGACTGCCCGACGCTGAAATCCACCGTCTGATCTTCGACTTGCGACACGAATCACCACAGGTGAGAGTGCATACCATCGAGGCCATCGGCCAGCACGGTGACCCCCGTCTACTGAGCGAGATCCAATTGCTGCTCAGGGACGACGACATGTCGGTTCGCCACGCCGCCCGGGAAGCGGCACGCAAGATCCTGCAGTCCACCGGGCGTGCTACCGGTACGACTGCCGAGCCGGCAGGCGAGTTCCTCCAAAGACTGGCAGGCTCTCAGCGAGAAGCCCAGATGGCTCTCGAGTCGGTTGCAGAGGAGGCACTCAGGCTGGGTCCCCGAGCGGTGGCCGATGCGATTGCCAGTCACTTGCCGAAAGAGACGCAGCCCCATCTGAGGGCAAGCCTCCTCTCGGCCCTCGGCCTCGTGGGGGGGCCGGAGGTAGTGGCCCTTGCCCGGGCATTCTTGCGAGATTCCGACAGCCGTGTCAGGGCCAATGCGGTTGATGCCATTGCCTTGGCCGGTAGTCAGGCCGACTGCCTGGCAACCGCAGTGTGCCTGGCCGATCCGGATGCCCGAGTGCGGGGGGCGGCAGTGAGAGCATGCCTTGAAGTCTCTCCGGAGGTGTTCGTCCAGTATCTGCGAGGCATGCTGGTGTCACCTTCAGTAGCCGAGAGAGCCGCAGCCCTTCACGTTGCCCGAACAGCCAGACTCAGCAACAAGTTCGAGCTTCTGCGAGTGCACTTTCTCCAGGAGACCCACCCCCGACTCATCGAAGCTTGTGCAGACGCACTGTCCCACCTCGGAGCCGAGCGGGAGTTGAAGAGTGTCGACGCTCTACTGGAGGAGGTGGCTCCCGGGTCACGACGTGACGCACTCATGGAGGCGTTGACACGAGTCCGAGAGCATACCCGCGATGCCGAGCAGGCATCGGCTGACGAAGTTCTCGTCGGCACGACCGGTCAACCGGAGAACAACCCGGCAGTCCTTGCCTCCGCGCTGCAGTCCGCCGGTGATCCACTGACCATCACCCTGCTGCTCGATCGCCTATCGGCGCTGAACACAGAGGACATGTTCTCCCTGGCACAACCATTCACGTACGCCCGCGACCGCCGAGTCAGACTGAAGGCCGTGGAAGTTGTCGCCGCATGCGGTTCCGATGAGGCACTGGAGTGTCTCGATGCTCTGGTCCAGGATCGGGACGGTGATGTCGCCCTTCAGTCGTTGCTAGCGCTTCACGCCAGGGACCCCGAGAGGACCAACCCGGCAGTCCAGCAGCTGATCCGTACAGGCCATCCTTGGGCAGCGAGACGAGGCCTGGAGTTGCTGGAGCAACTGGACACGTCAATGGCCTTGGAGGGATGCTGGACCGTCCTGGAAATTGGGGCCCATCCGAGCTCTGTGGAGCCGTTGAAGCGACTCCTGCTCCACTGGGGATGCAGACAGAGCCTGCTGAAGCTATCTGAGATACGCAAGTCCGGCGCCGTGCATCGTCGCGAACTCACAGATGAGCTCATCAGAACGCTGGGCGGTGCTCTGCAAGTCGGGGAGGAAGAACTTCAGTCCTTGATGCCCAGGATCGTTGAAGATCCCGGCTTGGCCGTGAGTCGGGACACGGCAAGCGCGTCACCCTCGAGTCCCGAACCCGGCAGAACTCCCGTGGTGATACTGATCGCCGCGGGCTTTCTCACCTACGGTCTGTTCGTGAGCATGGCCTTCAGGCTCTTCTGGCCGTCTCTTCCGGAAACTTCCGTAAAGGCCACTGTCTCCAAGACTCCCGGTCGCCAGAGAAGCGCACATTCGACCCCATCTTTCAGGAGTCCGTCAAGCCGAACGCCTTCACCCCCGGGACAACGGGTGTCCTTCAGGGCAGCCTTCGAGAGTGGCCTCAGGCAGAATCTGACGCCCACACTCCGGAGCCTCGAGCTTCAGGTGCAGGAAGAGCTACGAGCAAAGGGAATCGAGGCAAACCGGTACGCTCGAGTGGCCGCGTTCGGCCGGGCTGACGGGAGGTACATCGACGCCCTGGAACAAGCCAGGCGGGCACTGGAGGTCGACGACGCCGCTCGGGCACTGGCTACGCTGCAAGAGGCACTGACCGTTTTGGAACCGGATCATCTGCTGGCAAGAATCGAACTGCTGCGCCTGGCCGTCGAAGCGGCCCGCCGTGGTGCCAGGGGCTCGGACCTTCGAGGACTACACGACCAGCTTTTGGCCTCGGAACGAGAGCTGATGGACCTGGTCCTGGACACGGCGACTCAGGCCGGAGCAACTCCCGGGGAAGTTCGGGCAGTGAAGTTCGAGTTCGATGAGCGTCAACGACGATCCGTAGAAGCCCTCGGGGGCATGGCATTTCTAGCCGGTGTGCCGCCAGTGACAGCCGGACCTTGAAGATTCGCGACCGAGGGCCGCGACGGTCAGCTCCTTCTCCACCGGGTCCTGGTACTTCTTCAGAGCCGGGTTCTGCTTGTCGAGACCGGGCATCCAGAGGTGGGGCCCCGAAACCAAGGATCATGGTGATGGATTGTTCCGTGGAGGATAAGGGGACACACGACTGGACCTTATCATTATCAACAAGAGGGAATCAGGCAGCCAAAGGGATCTCGGGGGATCTCAGCTTTGCCTTTTGAGAACTATAAGGTCCAGTCGTGTGTCCCCTTATCCCTTAGATGGATTGCTGCAGGGACCACTGCAGGTTCCGGTCACGGAGTCCGTGGCGGAGATGCTCGACAGGGGAGTCTCGTTGCCTGCCGTGTCAACGACGCCGACGCCGTACCGTTTTCGGGTGGTGTCGGTGAATTTGATGGAGAGACTGGTGGAACTGGTGTTCACACTGTGGAAGTGATCGCCGGAGGTGAAGGGGCCGGCATCGGCGCTATCTCCGTAGACTTTGTACTTCGCGATGGCGCTGCCGCTGTCAGAGATGGAGAACGACAGACACTGGCAGGGATTCGCCTTCGGCGATGCAGAGATGGCCGCTTCTGTGGGAGCCTTGGTGTCAATCAAGACGCTGGCATTCGTTGCTGCCTTGTTCGTGTTACCCGCAGCATCGTCGCCACCTGTGATCGTCATCGTGGTGTCACCGTCGAGGATGCGGTTTCCGTCGTCGGCCGACACGGCATAGGTGTAGGTCCAGACTGCGGCGTCGGCAGTGAACGACATGTCCGTCGCAAGCACGTCGTTGCCTGGGCCGGGTCTCTCGATGGCGATCTGTGGAGTCGTCGCCAGGTTCTCACTGAATGTCGCCGTGACGACCAGGCTGCCGGCCCCGACGCCTGCTTCGTTCTTGTCGTAGGTGAGGGCCACCGTTGGACTCTGCGTATCGATCACGAACGTATTGTTGGTAGCAGGCTGATTTGAATTGCCGGCAGCATCGTCGGATCGATCCACCGTGACCGTCACATTTCCGTCCTGGATGTTCGAGCCATTGTGCACTTCCACGTTGTACGCGTAGGTCCAGATCTTCGCGTCGGCCGTCAACATCATGTCCTTGTTGATGTCGTCTCCCCCTCCCCCAGACTGGCGGTCGACGGTGATCCTCGGCGTGGTGACGATCGTCTCGTTGAAGGTGGCAGTGATAATCAGGCCGCCAGCGTTCACGGCTGACTGGGTCTTGTTATAGCTTAGGGCCACCGTCGGGCCTGTGGTGTCGATCTCGAAGGTATTGGTGGGAGTTGATCCATTGCTGTTGCCAGACGCATCGGATCCAGTGATCGTGATGGTCCTGACGGAATTGTTGTTTCCCGGCTGGATCGTTCGAGTGAACGTCCAGGTCTTCAGGTTTCCGTCCTGGGTCATGTCGGCGCCGCTCACGGGGCTGCCCCCCACGTCTCCTCCGTTGATGGTGATCGTCGGGAGCGCGGGCTGGATAGCCTCATTGAAGACAGCCGTTACGGTGAAGGTCTCGGCACGGTAGAGCCGGTTCGTGTTGTTGTAGGTCAGGGTGTTCAACACCGGCGACAGCGTGTCCACCACTCCGGTCTCGGTGCCATCGGGGGCGAGCTGAGTGTTGGCCGACAGGTCCACCACTGTCGCCTTGTCGATCTTGGCCGTGTAAGCGTCTCCGCCCTGGGCCGTCATCCCGCTCACGGTCATGTCATAGGTGAACGTCCGGTTCGAGATCCGGGACACGCTGATCGCTCCGAACTTGTTGGATCCGGCTCCCTCGAAGCTCAGCACCGGAGTGGTTCCCACCGTCAGCTCCTCAGTGAACCGGGCCGTCACCGTCAGGGCACCGGCGTTGATGAACCCCGGTCCTCTGCTGAAATCGAGAGCGGGGGCAACGGGATTCACCGTGTCCACCACGCCGGACTGGGTCGCGTCAGCTGCCGTCTGGGTGTTGCTCGACAGGTCCACCACCGTCGATTTGTCGATCCTCGCCGTGTAGGCATCCCCGCCCTGGGCCGTCGCCCCGCTCACGGTCATGTCATAGGTGAACGTCCGGTTCGAAACTCGGGTCACGCTGTTCGTCCCGAACTCTGGTCCTCCGTCACCCTCGAAAGTCAGCGCCGGTGTCGTCGACAGGATCAGCTCTTCGCTGAACCGGGCCGTCACCGTCAGGGCGCCGCCATTGATGAACTCAGGACCCTCGCTGAACTCGAAGACTGGCGCCACGGGAGCCACCGTGTCCACAACACCCGACTGAGTCG
>JAJFLN010000054.1 GCA_021772705.1 Candidatus Cloacimonadota bacterium
GCACGGAAGATAGAGAATCGGGCCCGTGACCTGGCCACCCAGTTCATTGGTGTGAGCGGTGGCATCCAGAACGAAGCTCTGCGCTTTGAAAGTGACCCGAACCTGTACCTGGCTTCCTTCGTCTGGGGAACCTACGGCCACGTGGATGCCATTCTCGACGCTGACAAGCAGGCAACCAGAAGTCGGAGGAATCGCAGCTCTAGCCGCCGCTACAATCGGGCCATGTACGAGAAGACCGGCGAACTGGCGGCGGAGCAGATCGCTCGGGCGGCCATTGCGCTGGCGGCGATCTGGTACGACTCCAGTTCTTCCGGCAAGGCCAAGCTTTCCTGGAAAACTGGGCCCGCTCCAGAGTTATCCACATTCTTCCACAAAGATGGTGGATTCTCGACCTGGTAGGCGAGAATCCCGACAGCTGGCGGGATTCGGTGATGCATTCATATGATGCGGGATCTCATAGGTTTCGCCCGTTCTATGAATGCATCAGAGTCATGAAGATCATGACTGTGGGGATCTGTGAATATCCACAGCCGAGGCGTCTTCGGACGTGAGCCAGAGCAAGTTCCAGGCGTTGACCAAAAAGTGGGCCAGGAATGGCGCAAAGACTCCCCCGGTCAACTCGTAGAGACTACCGAGACAGAAGCCCATGATGATGGCAAACAGCGTCCAGGGGTAAAGGCGCCGGTCAGCCGGGAAATGGATCAGGCCGAAGATCAGACTGGTCCAGAAGAGCCCCAGCTCCGGCTGGAGCGCGCCCCGAAAGAGCACCTCCTCGGCGAGTGAACTGGCCAGGGCGATGACCAGCACCGTGGCAGGACCGAGGTGCCCCAGCATCTGCCGGAACATGCAGCCCAGCTCCCTGCCCTTCTCGGTCCTGTTCGTGTAGAGACGGCTCAGTCCCACCGTGGTCGCACCCAGAAGCAAGGCCGACGAGAGGGCCCGTGCCAGTCCCTCTGCTCCGCCGGACCAGAGCAGGGTGGCGAGGCTGCCCCGGTAGGCCATCCAGGCCAGAGCAGCGAGCAAGAACGGGCTGTAGAAGATCAGAGTCATCCGGTGCAGGACCGCCTCCGGAAGCGGCTCGGGATCTGCTGGCGGATCGCTGATATCCCGGCCGAGGGACTGATCCCGGCGATGCTCCTCTTCTGCCCTCTCCAGGAGTCCCAGCTCTTCCAATCGGGGAACATGCCGGGGCCAGAATCGATCATGAAAGAGGAGCCACTGGGACGGATCGAGCTGAATGACAGATTCGAATCGGCTGGCAGTCTCCTGAGCCATCCTCGGGATATCTTCCTCCAGTTCCACGTGAACCGGGGGCCCGAAGACCATCGAGTAAGAACAATCGGCCAGGCGAAGGCTAGTGACTGTGACAATCGGGCTACTCGCTCTGCGGGCGAACTCGTAGGGGCCTCTGGGCATGGAAACCAGACGATCGAAGAACTCGAGGAATATGCCGTCTCGCGAACCGTCCTGATCGGCGACAAATCCGACTACCTCTCCTGCCTTCAAGGCCTGCAGGCAGCCCCGCAGGCCTCGTCGCTGATGTAGCAACCGCATCCCGGTCCGGCGGCGAGCCCATGTCAGGAATCGATCCAGTGCCGGAGACAGCTGCTGCTGATAGAACGCATGAATGGGAACGCCACGTCTGGCCATCAAGGCACCGGTGAGCTCCCAGTGCCCGTGATGCAGGCTGACGGTCACGACGCCCCGTCCCTGCTGGAGGGCAGCTTCCAGATGCTCCCAGCCCTGTATCTGGACCTGACCCAGCAGCTCCGTGGGATGCTGTCCCATCAACTTGAAGAGATCCGTCACCGTTGCCAGGCAGTTGAAGACGGCATCGACTAGAAGCTCGGACTCCTGACGACCTCCCCAGCTCTCCGGGCAGGCGGACCTGATGATTCGAAGGTTCTTCCGGGCAACCGAGAGGGGAAGCATTCTGGACAGAGGCCCGGCAAGTCGCCGGCTCCATCGCAACAGCACTGTCCTGGGTATCAGGCAACAGAAGTAGTAGGCCGCTCCCAGAGTCGAGCTGATGATCTGGTCCAGGATCCCGCGGCCCATTTGTTTCAAGGGTCGGCCGTTCAGGGCGACCTCACGAGACCATGTCCAGCGCCATCCTGGCCACCCGTTCTGAGGCTCCCTCGCTTCCCAGTTGATGCACCACGCTTCTCAAGTCTTGCTGCACTCGAGAACGACGCTCCTCGTTGCACAGCATCTCCCGGCTCTCGCGGATGACATTCTGGGGAACGAAGTCCTGCTGCAGAAACTCGGGAACGATCATCCGGTCTGCCAGGATATTGGGAAGTCCCACATATCGGGGAAACTCCGTGTAGAAGAGCCGGGCCAGGATCTCTGTCATCAACGACGTCTTGTAGGTGATAATCATGGGAGCCTCATAGAAGGCCGCCTCGAGAGTCGCCGTCCCGGAGCAGACCAGAAGCAGGTCAGAGATGGCCATCACGTCATAGGTCCGGTCCACAGTCACGTCAACCCGGATATGGTGTCTTCGGAGATGGCGCGATACGGTCTCTTGGACGAAGTCACCAAATTCCCGGGTGTTGCAATTGGCCACGGGCACGATGAACCTTGCCTCGGGATAAAGCAGGGCGATCTGACGGGCGCACTCGCACAGTTCCGGCATATGCATCCGGATTTCCTTGCGCCGGCTGCCCGGGAGGAGGCCGATGACCTTGTCGGAAGACTCGATGCCAAAGTCGGCCCGGATCCGGGCGCGATCCGGATCTCTCTTCAGAAGGTCGAACATGGGATGACCCACGAAATCGACGTCAGCCTTCGCCTCCTTGTACCGCTGAAAAGTCATCTCGAAAGGTGCCGCCACCCGGGTGATGGTCTCTGCAGCCTCCCGGATGGACTCCACGTCCTCCGTGAACTTCCCGGGAGGGAAGTAATAGAGGGTCGGGATTCCGGCCGATTTGGCGTATCGGGCTATCTGCATGTTGAACCCTGGATAGTCGATCAGGACCACCAGATCCGGTGGGTCCTTCTTGAACAGGTTTCGGAGCTGCAGATAGACCAGCAGCAAGTGACCCCTCTTGATGGACTCCACCAAGCCGATCCCACCCCAGGTGGAGCTGTCGAAGTGTAGTTTCACGCCCGCATCGGCCATCTGGTCTCCGCCCACACCCGAGAGACGCGTCGAGGGGTTCAACCGGCAGATCTCCCTTGCCAGAGCCCCGCCGTAGATGTTTCCTGAGAACTCTCCGGCGACGAGAAAGATATGGGGTTCGCTCTTGGACAAGTCAGCTCCTACGATACGTCTGACGGGATCGGGGCTTCCAGTACCTGGGCCTTGCAGAGATGGTGATAGAGGCCGCCGAGAGCGATCAGATCGCCATGGGTCCCGGTCTCGCGAATCGTTCCTGCTTCCAATACAACGATCTGGTCTGCCTTTGCCACCGTCGAAAGACGATGGGCGATGACCAGAGTGGTCCGGTTCTGCATCAGACGGTTCAGCGCATCCTGTACCAGGGCTTCCGATTCCGTGTCCAGCGCGCTTGTTGCTTCATCGAGAATCAAGATCTTCGGGTCCTTCAGCAACGCTCTGGCAATGGCAACACGCTGGCGCTGACCGCCGGAGAGGTTGACGCCACGCTCTCCCAGCACCGTGGCGAAGCCTTCCGGGAGCCTCGCGATGAACTCCATCGCATTGGCATCGGTAGCGGCGCACCTGATTTCCTCGGAGGAAGCACCGGGTTTTCCCAAGGCGATGTTCTCCTCGATGGTCCCGCTGAACAGGAAGGTCTCCTGAGGGACGATGCCAAAGAAGCTCCTGAGGCTCTTCAGGTCAACGGCCCGGATATCCACTTCGTCGATGTAGATTCCCCCCTTCGTTGCGTCATGAAAACGGGGGAGGAGGTTGACCAGTGTTGTCTTTCCGGCTCCGCTCTTTCCGACCAGAGCCGCGACCTGTCCGGGTAGCAGGCAAAGATCGATGTCAAACAGCACGGACACGGGATTCTCCCCGCCGTAGTCGAACGACACTCCCCGGTACTCAACCTTTCCCTTCACCGACACCAGGGCGGGCGCCCCTGGGCGGCTCTCGATGCAGAGCGGCTCGTCCAGGAGATCGTAGATCCGTTCTGCCGCTCCCAGGGACTGCTTCACCGTCGCCTGGATCTCGGTCAAACTCCTGAGGGGATGGAACATCATGCCGAGACAGGCCAGAAACTCCACTAGCTGTCCCACCGTGAGGCCCCCTGAGATGACCGTCCGCGCGCCGGCCCATATCACCAGGGCCATTCCACTGGCATAGAAGAGCTCGACGATGGGTGACGTGAGAGAGGTGTACTTCGTTCCCTTCATGAACGCCTCGTACCCCGCCTGGTTTACCTGGCGGAAACGATTCAGCTGATGTTCCTCCGCGCCGAAGGCCTGGATTTCGCGAATGCCGCTGATGGCTTCCGAGAAGCTCGCTGTCAAATCCCCGACTCTCTCCTGCATCAGGGAGCCTACTCGCCTGAGGCGTCGCGACAGCCACCGCACCACGGTGCTGATCACGGGCAACAGGATGAGAGAGAACAGAGCCAGCTTCCAGCTGAGCCAGCACATCAGGGCGAGACAGAAGAACACCGTGAGGGAGTGTGTCAGAGCTGTGTTGGTCATCATCAACGCCCCCTGAACGACCGGTACATCGCTGGACATCCGGGCCAGGATCTGACCGCTCCGGTTCTTCTCGAAGTAGGACAGCGGCAGAGCCTCGACCTTCCGGAACAACTCTTCCCGGATCTGCCTCGATATCCGATGTCCAATCCTGCTGACCAGGTATCTGGACGTAAAGAGGAACAGCCCCCTCAAGATGTGAACCGCCAGAAGGATCACGAGGGCAATCTTCAACAGGCCGTAGTTCTTGGGTGCCAGGACATCGTCGATGAGGATCTGCAGGATCTTGGCGTCCGCTGTTGTAAAGAGGCCTACCAGTGCTGCCGAGAAGAACGCGACGATCAACGGACCTACGTGCTGGTGCAGGTAGGACAGGGTTCTGTTGAAGGGATCAGGTCTGGGGTTCATGCGCACAGTTCCCGTCTCGTCTCGAGGATCTCATCGGCCACGCGACCGAACACTCCGCCGTCGCCCAGCTCCCGTGAGAGCCGGGACAGGTCTTTCCGTTGTGCCGCCAGGGCGGCTGGATCTCCGAGAAGGCCGGAGGCCGCCCGGAACAGCGAATCTGGCGACGCATCATCCCCGACCCGTTCGGGGCAGATCTCCCGGCCAGCCGCGATGTTCGGAAGTCCGAAGAACTGAAAGCCGTGCTTTCCCTGAAAGAGCCAGCGGGTCAGCCGACCGGCATTGTAACTGATGATCATGGGGCAATTGCAGAGCGCTGCCTGAAGGGTGACGGTGCCACAGGTGGCCAGGGCCAGCTGCGATGCCGCGAGACAGCTGTGGATGTCATCGTCCACGATCCGAACCTGGAGGCCGGACCCGGCGGGACCATCCAGGACTTCCCGCAGCTCCAGACGGCTCACGGTCCGGGCCCGGGGCAAGGCGAACTGAGTGGCCAAACCCGCGGTCTTGAGCTTCCTGGCAACCTCGAGATAGGGTCTCAGCATCCAGCGAATCTCCTGTGGCCGGCTGCCGGGCAGCAAGCAGACCAGGGGACTCGAGGTGTCGAAATCGTAACGGCTCCGGAAGGCCTCGACGCTCTCCAGTGGCCTGGCAAAGTCGACCAGAGGATGGCCGAAGTAGAACGGCCTGCCTCCGTGACGGAGATAGTGTTCGTTCTCGAAGGGGAAGATGGTGAAGATCTTGGTCGCTGCTCGGGCGACTCTTTTGGCCCGCTCCTTCTTCCAGCCCCAGACCTTGGGGGGAATGAAGTAGTGAACCGGAATATTCAATCGACGGGCCCGTTCTGCCAGAGGCAGATTGAATGTCGGAAAGTCGATCACCAGGAGTGTATCGGGACGCCTACAGGTCAGCATCCTGACAGCCCGGAAGTACTGGTACGCGACGACCGGGACCGATCGAATCACCTCCGCGTACCCGATGGCCTGATGATCCGTCATCCTGTGCGCCAGCTCGACACCGGCCTCCGCCAGGAGATCGCCGCCGAATCCAAAGGCCTGCAATCCCGGGACCCGCTCTCTCAGGGCCCGGATCAAATGGGAGCCGTGCAAGTCCCCTGACGCCTCACCGGCAACGACCATGAGACGCAAGGGCCGATCAGCTGCCACGGGAAACCTCGACCCGGACCGGTCGGGTGGGCCGAGCCGGAGCGGGAGAGCGACTCAGCTCCTGGAACCGAAGGAACAGGTTGTCCAGCACATACCGGGGAGTCACTGGAGCCTGTAGCTGATTCCGGGCTGCTTCGACGCTATCGGCCACTCCCCTGGCGAAGTCGAGACTCGGGCTGCCCTTCAGCGCCGGGACGTCGAGTGCCAGTTCCTGGGACATTCGCTGATCGAATTCATCCCCCTGACCACGAATGAATCGGTCCCGGGCCACGAAGAGAAGAGCCCTGAAGACCGCATCCATGGCTTGATAAACCACCTTGCGGTTGTAGGATTTCTCGTAGGACTCATCCTCCCGAAGAGGATGAACATAGGAGGGTCCGAACTGCTTGCGAGTCGTCGCTTCAATGGAGGTCAAGCCCTTGGCCACTCCTTTCTTGATTTCGTCAGTCCAGGACACGACCCGGCGAGCTTCGTTCAGAGCCGCCGTTTCGCCGCCTGGCTCCAGGAGGCGAGAAACGACTCCCAGCAGGAAGACGCTGCTGTCGAGAGCGAAGGCGAGATCCTCGAACAGGCCCGTTTCAGGGAATGCGAGGGCCTCGGCTGAAACCCGCTTCTGGTGCCGTTTCCAGAGGTCGGCTTCACCCTGGAGCCCGGCTGAGGGAACAAAGGGATCAGACAAGGGCCGACCGATTCCACCGAGCAATCCTGGTGAGGCTCCCCAGATCTCTAGAGCGGCGTGAAGCCAGCATCGGGGAGCGCCTCCCTCCGCCGGGGTTTCCTGGAGCGTCCGGAGGAAGAACAAACTCCCTGGAAAGGAGACGGGAATCCTGTGGCACCTGGAGCGGATGGTGTCGAGAACGGACCGTTGCCGCGACACGGCCAGGACGAAGGACACCGCGCCAGGAGGCTCTTCCAGGAGTTTCAGGAAAGCGTTGGCCGCTTCCTCGTTCATCCGTTCAGCCCCGGCGATGAGATAGACCCGTCGCTCCCCCAGTGGAAGGGTGTAGCCGCACTCCTCGCTCAATCGATGGATCTGCTGTATCCGGAGATCCACCCCCATGGGAATGATGGAGTTGAAATGAGGGGGCGATGGATGGAGACAGACCCGGCATGAACCGCAGAACCTGCTTTCCGGCGACAAGCAAGCGAGCCCCCTGGCCAGGCGACGGGCGAAGAAGAGTGCCGTGGACAGGAGGTCGGCCTCGATCAGGAAGGCCTGATCCCCCGTACCTCCAGCGAGGACACTTTTCATGATCCGGCTGGCAGCGGAACTCTCGAAGAGCTGTTCGATGATCTCCATTGGATGGGGCCGGGCTGCAGCTCCTGGCGGGACCGACACCAGCGGATGCCCGTTGTGCAACGGCCGAGCGAGCCTGGGATGATAGCATGATCTCGGCTCTGGGACAACGGATCCGCCAGAGCGAAAGCATGTCTGACAGGGGGGGCTTCTGCCGCGATGACACGGAAAGTTTCACGGAGATCACCGACCACACTGTGATCACGGGGGACCTTTCGAGCGAGTTCGTTCTCGAGACATCAGGTAGTCGGACGAGAGGCTGTGTTCCTTGTGATCTCCGGGAGCTCGGTGGTCCTCAAACGTGGCTGCTCCCCTGCTTGACATGGGCGCAGGACGGATCCAGCGGCGTGCTCCGGGCATGGCCGGGCCAGCCATATGGTAAAAAGGGAGCGGCCCCCTTCAGGGGCAAGGTCGGCATGCCTACAGACAGGACGAACGAGCAAGGAATCGGCGGACTTCCTCCGGGTTATGAACCCCGGGAAGTGCCTGATGAAACCTGGATGGGGACCCTCACTCGGGCCACCTCCGGCAAGGATCATCGAGACTGCCTGGTCTTGACGGTTTCCCGGACCCTGATTGAAGACGATCAATTTGGTGAGAGGTTCGAGACACTGAGCCGTTCCTTGCCTTCCCTGGTCGAGTCCGGGATTGTCCGGACAATCGAACTGGTGGAGCAGGCCGGTTGCTACCACGTGGTGACCGAGTACCCTCGAGGCGAAGGCTTTCAGAGCAGCCGGAACGACCAGCCTCTGGCCATGCGTCTCGGGGTGGTCTGTCGTGCCCTGGAAGTCCTGGAGTATGTTCACGGTCAGGGAATGACCCATCTGGACCTGACTCCGGAGGCCCTGCTGGTGGACGAGGATGGAGCCCTTCGAATTGCTGGAGTGGGGATGGCTTATCTGCTGGGGTCCAAGGGGAGATCGGTGCGGCTGCAGGTTCCCGATGCGGCCCAGGTGGTCTGGCCCTACCTGGCACCGGAGACTCACCAGGACCTGATCAAGGCGGACTTTCGATCCGACATCTACTCCATCGGTGTGATTCTGTACGAGCTGTTGACCGGTCTTCGTCCCGTGGGTCACTTCGATTTGCCCAGTGCCCTGAAGCCTGAGCTGGACCCACGCCTGGATTCGATCGTGACGACTGCCCTCTCTTCGGACCCATCCCGGCGCTACCAGAGGGCCGCCGAGCTGGGGTCGGCGATCCAACACCTGATCCCTGGATCGGCGGAGCCCAGATCCGGGGCAACAGGGTTCGGCATCGGTCGCATCCGAACCTCTGGAGGTGATTCGACTGCTCCGGTGCTTCCCGGACTGGATCCGACGGAGATGGCTTCCCTGACTTTGGACAGCGATCCTCCCGGTGCCCGGGTCACGGATCTCGGGGGTGCCATATTCGGCGATACGCCTCTGGTCTTGAAGCTTCCAGCCGGGGCCTACACCTTCAGTTTCCGGCTCCCGGAACCCTATCTGCCTGTTACGGAGGATGTCCATCTGATTCCGGGAGCGGCGGCCCGGATCGTGGCCCGGCCTCGCAAGCGGGGGGGGGAGGTCTTCGTTGTCACCGCGCCCCCCGGGGCAGAGGTGGTCCGGGCAGGAAAGCCCGTGGGTATCACTCCCTGCACCTTCTCGGCTTCCGAAACCGAGGCCGGCGAGATCCTGGTCCGGAAGCAGGGATACCACGACCTGGTGGCGCCCTTCACGGTCATATCAGCCCAGCGGTGCGAGGTGAACCTGGTCCTGAAGCCGAGACTGGCCATTCTGGAGGTCACCACGGACCCGGTGGGAGTCGACGTGCTGGACGAAAGGGGCGTCCGGATGTCGACGGCGCCGGCGCGGATTCACCTGGATGCTGGAAAGCGCCGCCTGACCTTCAGGTCGAAGAAGGGCCATCAGGATGAGGTCCTGGATATCGAAATCGAGCCCGGTGAGGAGAAGAAGCTCGAAGTCGCCCTGAAGTCCATGGCTGGAATCGTGGAGGTTACCAGTATTCCTACCGGAGCCGAGGTGTTCCGGGATGGTGAGCTGGTCGGTAAGACCTCGCTGGTGTTGACCCTGCCCGGTCAGGAACCGGTGAGTCTGATACTGCGCCACCCGGGATACCAGGACCTGGAGATCGCCCTCGAGGCCCAGGGAGGGGGTCGAACCGTCGCGGAGGGCCGTCTGGAGTTGCTGGAGATCGAGGGCCTCAGCTTCCGGGGTATCAATGGCTACGGATTCCGGGAGTGCGTGAACGAGAAGGACGGCTCGGCGTTGATCTTCATTCCCGCCGGCCCCTTTACTCGGGGAAACAAGAAGGGAGATGCCGACGAGAGACCGGAGAGGACCATCCACCTGTCGGATTACTACATCTCGCGACTGCCAGTTACCAACGAGCAGTACCGGGAATTCACCTCCACCACCGGGCATCGGACGCCGGCTCTGTTCGAGGGCTTCCAGGATGGCAACAGGCCGGTGGTGGGAATCGACTGGAACGATGCAGTGGCTTACTGCGAATGGGCCGGTGTCCGGCTCCCCACGGAAGCGGAATGGGAGAAGGCCGCCCGGGGCCTTGACGACCGTATCTATCCCTGGGGAGATCAGCCTCCACTGGACTTCTTCGAGGAGCTTGGGGAGAGATTCGGGAAGCGGAAGACCGAGAAGCTAGCCGCCTTCGGGCTCTGGGCCGATGCCACGGCGCCGGTGGGCCGCTATCCGGGCGGCGCCAGTCCCTTTGGATGTCTCGATATGTCCGGGAACGTCTGGGAGTGGTGCACCGACTGGCACGATGGGGAGTACTTTGCATCCTCGCCTGACCAGGACCCCCAAGGACCGGAGGCCGGCAACGAGAAGGTCTGCCGGGGGGGTTGCTGGTCCATCCGGGTGATCAGCGCGGGGCAGCTTCTGGACCGGCTTCGGGAGGCAAAGGGATTCAAGCGCGAGGCCTGGCGCTTTCATGTACCCAGAATGACTGCCACCACCCGGGGCTGGTTTCTGCCGAACTTCAGGTTTAACAACCTGGGCTTCCGGGTTGCACGATCCCATCCCTGACCGGCAGTGGGTCAGTCCGCACTCGGTTTCTTCGAATACTTCCAGGCAGTATCGAAGGCCTTCCCGAAGTAGTTGGCGAAGATGAGGTTGTCGTACTTCATCACGGCGAAGACCTTGTCCTGGCGCCACATGATGGAGAACAGTTCGTGGTTGAGCCGGATGCTGCCGACGGTACACTCCTCACCGCCGTAGATCATGAAGATCTTGGCGTCCGAGCCGACCCGGACGTCGGGGTCCTCGAGCAGCTTCCGCGCCAGTGGGTCGCGCCGGGACAGGATGATCTGGAAGTCCCCTCTCAGGACGCTGGGGATGAGCTGTCTGACCAGGGCCGGCGGCAACACCAGGAGCCGGAAGACAGAGGACGTTTCGGCCTTCTTCCGGATCACCTCCAGCCCCTCCTCCCGGTCATACACGGTGCTGAAGATCTGTTCGTCTTCGAGCCTCATCATGAAGTTCTTCTTCCACATGAAGGTGAGATAGGCCGGATCCGTCACACCAAAGACCCGGTGAATCTTCTCATCGGTCCAGAGCACGTGGTAGAGCGCTGTGGGCATCAGGACCTCTCCCATGCAGACCCTGTTCCCCAAGAAGTTCTGGTACCACCGTGACTTGCAAGCCGCTGACTGTTTCGGGTTGAACTTCAGATCTTTCAGGTGCTCCTCGGTATGGGCGAAGACCTCCACGTTTCCCAGGTGGGAGCGAATAGACTCCAGGAATCGATTGGTGAGATCCGGTCTCAGGTTGGAGATCCTGGCCTTCCGGGAATGCTGAAGGTCGTGACTGATCTTGTTGAGGCCTTCCTCGATGGGAAAGATCTCACCAACCTGCAGGGTGAATCGCTTGGACCGTTCGGTCATCCTTGCCTCCTGTCGTTCAGACATTATGGAGGCTGCTCCCATGGGGATCAACGTCCCAGGATGAAGGCGAGGCTCTCCACCAGCCGTCTGGCCAGCACCGTCCTGTCTGAGCCTGGCTGACGCAGGAACTTCTGATTGACTTCGATCTGCACGGTGACAAATGGCTGACCCTGAAAACGGGTCCTCAGACGCCTGGGGAATCCGTCCATCCCTCCCCGATAGGGGTAGTTCATCCGGATTCGCAGATCCGTCCCGGTCTGCAGGATTCGATTTCGCCAGCACCGGCTGAATTCCTTCTCTTCGGGGAAGGACGGGTCATACATGAGGCCGATATCTGCCTGGCGAGTGACCCCTCGTAGCCGAGGAGTGAAGCTGTGAACCGAGAGATGGAACAGGGATCGACCCCGCCGCAGCTCGCCGTCAATCTGGTCCTCCACGGCCTGGCGGTAGGAATTGTAGTAGGTCTCGTACAGCTCCCTTCGCAGGGATTCCTGAAGCCTGAGGCTGTAGGAAGAGAACAGATTCCGGTGTCCCGGTGATCGATTGAGCTCCACCAGAAGGCGCGTGACCTTGCCCTTGTGAAGCGGCGCATCGAGGCGTGACGCAAATCGGTCCGCCAGCCAGGAAGCGCCGATGTCGATGCCTCGATGTGTGCCCAGTACGGCGGCGCCGGTGCTGAAAGCCGAGGCGAATCTAGGAGGCACATGATTCGAAGCGTGTTCACAGGTGAGAATCACCCTGTCGAAGATGAATCGAGTTTGCTCGCTGTGCAGGCCCTCAGCGGGTAGCATGGGCTTCATTCCTCATGTCCAGTTCCCTGTGCATTTACTTCATCGTGTCTCTTGCGCCTGCAGCAGTATGGCTCTGGTGGATTCGTCGACAGGACGTCTACGAGCCGGAGCCGATTCATCTGATGCTGAAGGCATGTCTTCTGGGAATGGCCGCAGCCGTTCCGGCGGTTCTGCTGGAGCGATTGCTGACGGGCCTGACCTTCACTGGTGGGGCGGACTTCCTTTACGTACCCGATGCCACGGATCTGTACGAGTCGAGTCTCTACTGCTTCCTCATCGTCGCGCCGATCGAGGAGTACCTGAAGTACAAGGTCATCCGATCCACCATCTACCATTCCGACGAGTTCAACGAGCCCATGGACGGGATCGTTTACATGACGAGCGCTGCCATTGGATTCTCGGCGCTGGAGAATGCCCTCTACATGCGCGGTTTCGGAGCATGGGTCCTGGTGGTCCGGATGTTACTGTCCACGTTCTTGCACGTGGCCTGTTCGGGAATCATCGGTCTTTACCTCGGCATCTCACGTTTCCACCCGAAGGACGCATCCCGGTTGATGACCCGAGGATTCATCATTGCCATACTGCTTCACGGAACCTACGACTTCCTGGTCAAGTACCAGGCCGGAGCTGCATTCCTGTCTCTGTTCGTTCTGCTCACGGGGCTCTACTGGGCCCGAGGCAAGTTCTTCGGGGCGATTCACGATGCTCTGCAAGAGTCGCCCTTCAAGCCCAGAAAGTCATTCATCCGGCTGCGGCCCGAGAACTCTCAGGAAGAGACTCCCTCCTGAACCGGCCCCTTAGGTGCGGGGGATTAACTTCCGAGTCTCCGGCGCCGATAGTGATGGCGGCAGGACTCATTCTGTCATTGAACAACCCTCCACCTCACACCATCTAGCCGGAACCCGTGGAGGGTTGTTTCTCTGTCTTCTGGGCGACTTCCAGGAGAACGCCGCCGGTGGACCTGGGATGGATGAAGGCCACCAGGGTGCCGCCCACGCCCTTCCTCGGCTCCTCGTCCACCAGGCGAAGGCCGGCAGCTTTCAGAGCCGCCAGTGTCTGATAGATGTCGTCCACCTCAAAGCAGACATGGTGGATGCCTTCGCCCCGCTTCTCGATGAATCGGGAGATGATCGAGTCCGGGGCCGTGGCTTGCAGGAGCTCCACGTGGGTTCCTCCACAGTCCAGCATGGCTGCCTGAAGCTGCCTTGATTCCTCCAGCTCCGTGCCCTCGTGCTTCAGGCCCAGGGCGTCACGGTAGACCTTTAGCGCGCTCTCGATGTCCTTGACGGCAATCCCTATGTGATCCACTTTCTTCAGCATCTCTGTCTCCTTCTGCCAGGAGCCATCATACTCCCAGCTGAAGGGCTTTCAGAAACGCCGTCTCCCACATCACGAGAGCGCCTTCCTGGATGCATCTGGAGATTCGCCCCGACTGAAACCCGGCCCCATCGGGCCCGTCCGGCAGCACCAGTATGTCGACGTGACCGTCGCCCGTGACCAGAGTTCCTCCCTTGTCCCTGATCCTCGTTTCGAGCAATCCCCGGGAGAGGGAGAGTGGTTGACCATGAACGTGGAGGTTCATCCCTTGCCAGGGCCGGTGCCTGTTCAGCGATTTCATCGATTCCTCCTTCAGGAACGCTGCCACCCTCACCTGGAGTGGAGCTCCCAAGCCTAACGGGCAGGAAGAGGCGGAAGTGCTGACCTGAGCTGACAGGAACTGACAAGGGCTGAAACGAGCAACAAATCGGTCTCGAGAACTGACTTTCTCGGGAACAATTGGGTGGCGGCGAGGGTCCGGCTAAGGGGCCGCGCAAGAATAAATGCACAGAAGTCGCGCCCAGATTTGGGTCAGATTTGGTTGGTTCGAGTGAGCGGGACCGCAAGCGCACGTAGTAGGCTACGTCGAGGATTCCGCGATTGAGGAGCGGCCGAAGATGGCCTGAAGATGGCCTGAAGATGGGATGCGAAACTGCATAGTTATTCTTGCGCGGACCCTGAGGGCTCTGCCCTCGAACTCCCGCCAGGGGCCATTGGCCCCTGGACCCCGATTGAACAGGTCAAGCTCTCGTATGTC
>JAJFLN010000531.1 GCA_021772705.1 Candidatus Cloacimonadota bacterium
ACACGTACTTCTTCTCACCTGCGTGAGATAGCCATGTCCGAGGCGGACCGGCGACCCCCGACATCGGCAAACTGGACGACGACCTGGAACTGAGGACCGAGCCGCTGCCTTCCCCGGAGGACTGGGAGGAGGCCCGGACCCGGGCCGCATCCCTGTTCGGCCTGACCGCACCCCGGTCCCTCTCGGCCTCGAACGTGGCCGATCTGGATGCCCGGCTTCTGGAGAAGGCTCGCTCCCACGGACCCTCTTGCGACGCCCTGCTTCGATTCCTGCGGACCCGGGGTGCCGAACTCGGCATCGATCCGGCCCGATCGAGACTCTGCTGTACGGCCCGTGCTGCGTCGGTCTTGCTCAGCGAACTCGCCAAGGACGGTGCTTCGCGCCCCCTCGAGGTTCACGCTGCCGCTATCCTGGAAACGAGCCGGGAGGGCATGGGTTGTAGCATCGAGCGAGCCAGCGCCTCGGTGGAAGCGAACAGCCCCATTCAGTGGAATGTGATCACCTCTGCCAGGGGCCTCTCTGACCATCGGGCGGATGAGCCGCCGTCTGGTGGAGGACACGACGGTGATCAGGGAAGCCCAGAATCGCCGGTTCGCCGAGCAGCTCTCGACCTCCCTGGGCGAGCCGTCCGCTGGCAGCGGCCTGATCCCGGTCGAATCGGTCCTGACCGACGTGGTGGCCCCCGTGGCCGCCAGCCGGCCCGTGCTCCTGGCCGTTCTGGACGGCCTCAGCCAGCCCGTTTTCCGTGAGCTGAGTCAGGATCTCGAACGAGACGGCTGGATCGCCATGACCCGGGAGGAGGGCGGTCCCGTCCTCGCCGCTCTCGCGACCTTTCCGTCAACCACCGACGGATCCCGGACGAGATTGCTGACGGGACGTCTTCAGCGGGGAGACGCCGCCCGGGAGCAGCAGGGACTTCGAGACCACGAGCCTCTCCGTAGGAGATCCTCGACTGGCTGGCAGGGCCGATCGAAAGTCCCCGGCGTGTCATCGGAGGGCGCTCCCCGGTGAACCACGATGTAGAGGTCACGCTTGGACCACGTGGGCAACCTGAAGAACACGGCGGTGGTCATCGCCAGTCTGCACAAGGGCGAGAAGCGTCTCGTCTTCTGTGACAGCCGGGCCGGCGCCGAGCGGCTCGCCTCGTTGCTGCGGACCCACGACGTGGAGACCCATGCCTGGCTTCAACTACATTGGTGCGTCGTACACATGCAATTGTCGCTGGGCACAGTACTGGGAACTGGACGGAGGGATGTAGCCCAGATGGTCCGAATGCTGAGACGAATCGCCCTGTCCCCCGGCGTCGTCTGGTTGCACTTCTGAGGCCAGAGCAGGTGAAACGCCTGCACTACTACACTGGCCACGAAACGGAAGCTCTCCCGTGCGGATTGCTGAAACAGGCCGGTCAGTATCATAGAGTTGCCTGTCGTTCCTGGTTCCTCATCAGCCGTGATCCACTCCAGCGTGTCTGGCTACGTCATCGTCGAGTGTCAGAAGGTCCGAGACATCTAACTCGTGAACATCCGCCCGACCATTGACGCGGGCCCAGTTTGCCAGCTCGGAGTTAGTGCCTTCGAAGAATCGGACGAATCGCTCGATAGCGTGGTCAGAGTCCAGGAGGCTTCGCAAACCAGGATCTTGGGTTGCGATTCCGACGGGACAGCGGCCGGTTTCGCATATACGGGCTTGCCGGCAACCGATGGCAACCATGGAAGCCGTCGCAAGGGCTACGGCATCCGCCCCGAGGGCCAGCGCCTTGGCGATATCCGAGCTGGTCCGAAATCCACCGGTCACGCAGAGTGTGACCTCGCTCTTGGCGGCATCCAGCGCCTTTCGTGCCCTGCGAATAGCGTAGATCGGGGGAACGCCCACATTGTCCTTGAGGAATGTGGGGGCAGCACCGGTAGCACCTCCTCGGCAGTCCACAGTAATGAAGTCAGGACCGGCCTCGAGTGCGATTGCCACATCTTGCTCCACGTGTCCAGCCGCGAACTTGATACCCACGGGCTTGCCTCCCGTCAATTCCCGGAGGTGGTCGACTTCCCGCTTCAGGTCTTCCACGCTGTCGATGTCGGCGTGCCGGCCGGGTGAGATGGAATCCTCCCCCTCTCCGATGCCTCGTAACTTGGCAATCTCGGGCGTGATCTTCTCCTTTGGAAGATGCCCGCCCATGCCCGGCTTGGCGGCCTGTCCGATCTTGATCTCCGTGGCGTCCGCTTGCCGGATTGCCTCTTCCCGATGCGAGAGACAGGCCGTTCCCAGTTCGTACACGTACTTGGTCGACTCCTCCCGCTCCTCAGGCAGCATCCCTCCCTCGCCGGAACACATCATGGTGCCGACGATGCTCGCCCCTCGAGCGAGGGCGATCTTGGCCTCCCGAGAGAGAGCACCAAATGACATGTGAGACACGTAGAAGGGCATCGCGAGTTCCAGTGCGTGCTTCGCCGTTCGGCCGATGATCGTCTTTGTGTTGACTGCCTCATCCTCGTTGAGAGGCTGTCGGAATAGCTGGGCGCCCTTGAAGAGAATGGTGTCCCACTCCGGGAATTTCCGCCGCGTACGCATGGAAGTGATTTCGCTTCGGCCGCTCTGGGCAAGCCCTTCAACCAGCTCGAAGGGACCGGCAGCCAACACCTGCTCCCGAGCCGGTGCCACCTGCCGTTCACCGTCATCAGCAAAGCTGGCGTACCAGTGGGCTCCATCACAGAACGGCTTGTTCTTGGACTGGCCGCAGCGACAGAGCGCGTAGTGTTCCGGCGAGTGTGGCTCTTCGCCGTCCCGCGTCGCGAGCTTGCATCCGCCGATCACCTGAAGAGGCCCGTCTTTGGTCACGGTGATGCCCGGCTCGGAGTCGAGTGCATTGTGGAGCTTCCCATCGATTGTGTAACTGAGCGCCCCGGACGGGCACTTCTCGATCACCTTGATGATCTCCTCCACTGACGCGCCGTCGGGATCGATCCAGGGCTCCTGAGTCATTCGCCAGACCCCGGGCAGTCCGGAAGTGCAGTGCCCTGCGTGAGAACAAACTCCCCTGTTGTCGTGTATCACAAGGCTCTTTCCAACGTAATCGTCTACCCGGTTCGGTTGCCTTCCTTCTCTCTTCTCGTCGGTCCAACTCGCCTTGCCATGCGCGCCATCACAAAACGGTCTCTCGGCCGATAGGCCACAGCGACACAGCGCTGTCAATCTAGCCGTCTTGACAGATCTGCCTGTGGGCGTTCTTACGTCAGGCATTCCGCTGACCACGAGGGGGCCGTGTCGGCTCACTGCTATGGATGGTTTCTTGGTCACGATGTCTCCCTTTCAACCGTGAACCGGTCGACGCCCGGTTCGAATCTGTTGGATATAGCGCGCGATGTTGCGGATGCCGGCCAGCATGACTGCGAAGTGTTCCTCGGCGAATGCTCTCGCGTCGGCCTCGTTCTCCGGCTTGTCACGGCGCCAAGCTGCCAGTGCTTTCTCTCCATCAAAGTCCACGTAGCTGCAGCGTACAGAGTAGTCGTCCCGGGGAAGCAGAAGCGCCTCTCCTGGAAGCAGCGCGGTGTGTTCCACGTGCAGGAGATCTTCGCAGAAGGTTGCGCAGGTCGGAAGGTCCAGGCTCTTGAACTGCTCGGCCTGATCGTTGAAATCGACATACAGATAGAAGGCACCCGCGGGTATTGTACTCCTCACCCCATCGATGCTGTTCAATTCCGCCGATATCAAACGACCCGCCAGCGAGTTGATTGCCCGGCAGTCCCGGACGTACTCTTCTACACCCTCGCTGAGGGAGTAGCCCTCGATCCCGGCATGCTGGATCGGAGCGGCAACGCAGGAGTAAGTCGAGCCCGCGATCTTGGTCACGTTCTGGAGGAGTGCAGCGGGCTCTCCTGGGAAGATGCCAACGCCGAATCGGTAGCCGCCGCAAGAGCGGTCCTTGGAGAGACCACCAGTCACGATAGTGCCCTCCGGATACAAGACGGCCATGCTGGTGAAGCTCTCGAACTCAAAGGTCGTCAATGCGTAGATTTCGTCCGAGATGACCACGATGCCCTCTTTGCGACAGACCTCGGCGAGATCCCGTAGTTCACTCTCGCTGTAGACCACACCGGTGGGGTTATTGGGATGATTCAGAAGGAGGAGCTTCTGTGAAGATGACAGGTGACCGACTCCGTGGGACAGGAGATCCGGAGTCAAGCGATAGCCATCCTGTTCCGAGGTTCGGAGCGCCATCACCTCCTTCTTCAAGATCTTGGCCTGTGGCAGGTAGCTTACCCACGATGGAGTCGGGACGATTAGAGGCCCGGACAGGGTCGCCAGGACCACCGCAATCATCTCCTTGCTGCCCGGACTCACAACCACCTGACTTGCCTCGCATCCGATAGCGAATGTCTTGCGGTAGTAGGCCGCGATGGTCTCCCGAAGCTCCGGCATGCCGGCTGTCGGCAGATAGGAGTGTCTCTTGGCGTTGCGGGCAAGCGCTTCCACCAGGCTGGGAGGCGGCGGGAATGGTGATTGGCCGAAGGCGAAGTGATGGTACGGTGAATGACAGCCACCGGACTTGCACTTGTTGCGGAATGAGTTGATTTGATCGTTGATTCGCAGATTCGCGGGGGCATGGATTTCTGACAGGTGATGTTCTACTTGGATCAAGGGATGACTCCTCTGCTGTTGACCGGCCGGTCCGATGGAGTGACAGTTACTGGTCTCAGCAACGAGCCGAGAACTCGCAAGTGACGCATGCGTCTTTCAGGCGGGTCGCATATTGACTGACGGCCATGATCTGACCCTTGTCACTTCCGGGAACGGCGAGCTGTCTGTGGGGAGGAGCGTCCCTGATCGGCGCCATGCCGGCGGTCGTCTCCAAAGAAGTACTGGAAGGGAATGTGGCATCGTCGAGACGTGTTCCACCCGGTGTCGCCGGAGCCGAGCATATGCCCGATCCATGTCCCTTACGACGATGGCGATGTGCTGGAACGACCGATCCGTACTCTGAAATCCCTCGGGTATCTGTCTGCCCGGTGGTGCGATGTACGAAGATGGTCTTCCTGGCCTGCTCACGTTCTGCTCCTATGAGGCGGCTCAGCGTGGATGGTGCCGGAAGGAGGGCGGACCGGTCTCGAAGGAACTGCTCAGCCTTGGCGCGAAGAGCAGAGGGCTGCTCGATCCGAAAGGC
>JAJFLN010000532.1 GCA_021772705.1 Candidatus Cloacimonadota bacterium
CCCCCCTTCCGGGACTGGACCCGGCAACCGTGGTAGACTTGACCTCAGTAGTGGGCCGGAGGGGACCCGATGCTCGTCGTCTCCTGACCCGGTTACTCTGAGGCGGCCTGGACGGCCAAAGAGGTCCGCTGAACATGTACGCTTGCCCCAGCTGCGATGCAGGGATACCCGATGTGCTCGAAGGTTGCCTCGAGTGTGGGCACCGGCTGCCCCAGCTCGAGAACGAGGCCCTTCGCCGAGCCATCGGCCGGGCCGTGGAACTGTCACGGGTCAAGCGTGGCGCTGGCACGACTCGTAGCTCCCGGGAGCGGACCCGCTTATTCAATGGTCTTCTTGTAGCCGGCGTCTTTCTTCTGCTGGCCCAGGTAGCGGCAAGAGGCAAGAAAGCAATGACGGAGGAGAAGCCATGGCAAGACGCCATGGGCAGCCAGATCTTGACGGTGGACACGAAGGACCAGTTGACGGTGCGGGCCACAGCCCTGATTGCTGACGGTGCGGCGATCAAGCTGACGGGCCGGGTGACCAATCACTCGAAGCGGCCCCTCGCCCATGGCCGGTTCGTCACTCTCTTGCGGAACCCCAAGGGCAAGATTCTGGGCACGGCGACAGGCGACGTCCGGGACCTGGCGCCAGGCGCCGCAGCCAGCTACCGCACCCGGGGTGTGCTGGAGTTCCCTCCCGGAACGGGTCACCTTGTGAGCTGGAGTACTCGAGCTATGGAAGTTTACTGGGGAGAGGCCGGGTCCAATTGACTCAGAGACTCCATCGCCGCCGCCATCGAGGACAGTCCGTGGTAGAGCTCATCCTGGTGCTGCCCATGCTGCTGATGCTGATCAGCGCTGTGGTCCACTTTGGACTTCTGTTCCACACCTTGATCCAGATTCGACACTCCATCGTCATCGCTGCCACCTACGCCGCCAGCCACCCCAACGACGACTCGGCCATCCTCGCCACACTGGACAAGGCCTTTCCCGGCGTCGTCGATCCCCAAGCTGCCAGCAAGGCCGTGGTCACCAATGGATCCAGGAACAAGGGAGACCTGATGTCCATCAGCGTCTCCTACGATGTGGCATTCTTGAAGCAGTTTCCCTTCGGCGCCATCATTCCCGCTCCGACCCAGGTGTCGTCCATGCTCACCTTTCCCATCGTGGTCGGTGATTAGGGGCCGCGCAAGAACAACTACGCAGTTTCGCATCCCATCTTCAGGCCATCTTCGGCCGTTCCTCAATCGCGGAATCCTCGACGTAGCCCACTACGCCTCCGGTCCCGCTCAGTCAAACCAACCGAATCTGACCCAAATCTGGGCGCGACTTCTGCGCATTTATTCCTGCGCGGCCCCTTAGAACCCGTCCAGCTAAATTGAAGGCCCCTCCATGATCCTCTTGAGGCCCGCTAAAGTAGCCACTCATTCCTCTCCAACCTGCCGGCGTCGAAGGACCGGCTCGGTCCTGGTCATGGTCGTCATCGGACTGACCCTACTCCTTGGATTCGTGGGACTGGCCATCGACTCCGCGGCCTGGTTCGATTCCCAACTGGTCCTGCAACTCGCAGCGGACCAGGCGGCCCTGGCGGGGGCCCTGAAGCTGCCGGATCTGACGGCTGCCGCCGAGGCAGCGGCCCTGGTGGCCTTGCAAAACGGGGTGGAGTCCTCCCACATCACCGTGTCCCAGGCATTGCCCGCCGGGTCCGACAACCCGAACCAGTACGAGTTCGTCCTCTCCCGGGCGCACACGGCCTTCTTCACCTCCGTCCTGGGGCTTTCGTCGGTCAACATCTCTGTCCGCTCTCTTGCCGAGATCGAGCAAGGGCCGGTTCATCCGGTCTTCGAGAACGCCATTCACGTCGATGACCCATCTGACGTGCTGGAGTGGAGCGGTTCGAACTGGACCGTCAATGGAGACTTCCACTCCAACGGAGAGATCAACTGGTGTGACGACAGCGGCTCCGGGAGTTCCTCAGACACGCACCACCACAGTCCCGCAGTCGCTCACGGTGTCGATAGTTCTCACGGCGAGTCCTTTGCACATGGAACCCGCTCTCATGATTCCTCCGGCGGCAGTGGCAGCGGATGCGCCTCGGAGGGAAACACCTACAACGGTCTGGTAGGCGCCAGCAATGGCCTCACGGGGGCCGTGTCGGATCAGGTCTTCAACGGCGGCAGCACGGGAAGTGCCTCGGTGGTGACCATGCCGGCACTGGACCTGGCCGCCGCGGCTCTTGCGGCCAAGTCGAACGGAAAGTACTTCGAGTATGACACCGCCGCCAGCGCCTGGAAGTGGTGGAATCCGGCCACCAGCAGTTTCGAGAATGCCACGGCTCCCACTGGTGCCATCTTCTCCGGGACGACGGTGGACTTCATCACCAGCGGCACAGTGGTCACGGGCCCCCACTACTTCCAGAACGGGAACCTGAAGTTCTCGGCGTCGGCCATCACCGGCGAGGCCTGGTTCGTGTCCAGCGGGACCGTGGAGATCTACGGCAACGATCTGGTGTTTGACGGCTCGAGCATTCTTTCCCTCACGGCCCTGAGCAGCTCCGACGCCGCCGTCCTGATCGCAGGCGGAGGCAACGTTTTCAACGGTCCAATCTGGGCGCCCAACGGGGGCATCACCATCTCGGGCAACAGCAACACCATCAACGGCACCCTGGTCATGAAGAGTGCCGGAGGCGGGTTCTCAGGCGACTTGGGCGTCATCAATCACGTGAAGCCCAGCGCCTCCATGCTGCCTTCGGAAGAGCAGCCCGGGAGCCTGGTCCACCTGGTGGAATAGGCGTCCCTCCGGTTCAGGGCGAGGCAGCAGGTTCCGGGGTGGTGCCGGCTCCCGCGGCCCCGTCCGGCGCCGCGAATGCCTCTGCTTCGATGGGGATTCCCTCCTGCTCCATTCGCTCCAGAAATGTGGGCAACACCCCGGTGGGCCTCAGCCCCCCCTGCCTCAGGCCATCCCGCTCGCATCCGTCCCAGACCCAGTGGAACAGGTCAGCGGTCTGCACCTTGCCGTCCTCCATTCCCAGAACCTCCGAGATCTGTGTAACCCTTCTTCGTCCGTCTGGCAGCCGGCGTTGCTGGACGATGATGTCGATGGCGGAGGTCACCTGCTCGCGTATCCCCTGAATCGTCGCTCCCGAACCGGCCATCATGACCATGGTCTCAATCCGTCCCAGCAACTCGATGGCTGAGTTGGCGTGAGCCGTGGTCATGGAACCCTCGTGCCCCGTGTTCATGGCCTGCAACATGTCGAGAGTCTCGCCACTCCTGCACTCACCCACCACGATCCTGTTGGGCCGCATTCGGAGTGCGTTCCGGACCAGA
>JAJFLN010000533.1 GCA_021772705.1 Candidatus Cloacimonadota bacterium
GCGGCGGGTTTTCAACGGGTGGGCGCGGCCAGCGCGGCAGATCGTGGCGGCCGTGGCCTGCGACGAGTGGGGCGAAGAAGAACTCTTCCAGATGATCCGAGGCGCTTGGCCCTACCGGAACCTGGTCCGCTCCGACTTCGATGCCGTGGTCGAGATGTTGTCGGAGGGCATCAGAAAGGGCGGCCGGCGCAACGCCTACCTGCACAGGGACGAGGTCAACCACCGGCTGAGGCCTCGTCGGGGCGCCCGCATCGCCGCCTCCACCTCCGGAGGGGCCATTCCCGAGAACGCCGACTACAGGGTGGTCACCGGCGAGGGAACCTATGTAGGCACCATCAACGAGGACTTCGCCATCGAGAGCATGTCCGGCGACATCTTCCTGCTGGGGAACACTTCCTGGAGGATTCGTCACGTCCGGGGAGGCCAGGTCGTGGTGGACGACGCCGCCGGAGCCCCGGCCTCCATCCCGTTCTGGCTCGGGGAGGCGCCGGCCCGGACCCCCGAGCTGTCCCGGGAGATCTCCCTGCTGAGACGGGAGCTGGAGCGCCGGGTCTGGCCCACTCCGGAGCTGGCCGCGGATCCGGTCGCAACGGAGCGGGCACTGGCGGCGGGCGTTGCCTGGCTCGGGGAAGCCTGCGGCGCCAAGGGAGCTGCAGCCCTGCAGGCGAGCCGCTACGTCCAGGCCCAGTGTGCCGCCGTTGGGCTGGTCCCCACAGCGGACAGGATTCTCTTCGAGCGATTCTTCGACGAAACCGGAAGCCAGCAACTGGTGATCCACGCTCCCTTCGGGGGACGTATCAACCGGGCCTGGGGGCTGGCTCTGAGAAAGCGGTTCTGCCGGAGCTTCGATTTCGAATTGCAGGCCACGGCTGACGACAACGGTATCGCCCTGGCCCTGGGGCCGGATCAGAGTTTCCCCCTCGAGACCGTGTTCGGCATGCTCCGTTCCTCCACGGCAGAGGCGATACTGACCCAGGCCGTTCTGGCGGTCCCCATGTTCACCACCCGGTGGCGATGGAACGCGACCCGGGCCCTTGCCGTGCTGCGTCACGAGAGGGGCAGCAAGGTGCCTCCGCCGTTGCAGAGGTTCCGGGCTGACGACCTCCTGGCCCTGGTGTTTCCTCAGCAGGTCGCCTGCCAGGAGAACGTGGTGGGGGACATCGAGATTCCCGACCATCCTCTGGTGAAGCAGACCATTGATGACTGTCTCCACGAAGCCACGGACCTCGACGGCTGGATCGAGATTCTGCAGAAAATCGAGTCCGGCCAGGTGGAGCTCGTCGCCCGGGACACCCGAGAGCCGTCGCCATTCAGTCATGAACTCCTCAATGCCCGTCCCTATGCGTTCCTCGATGACGCGCCTCTCGAGGAGCGGCGAGCTCGGGCCGTGGCCACCCGCCGCACTCTGGAGATCACAGCCAACAGCGACCTGTGCCGCCTCGACCCGTTGGCCATTGAACGGGTGCGATCCGAAGCGCAGCCTCTGGTGAGAAATGCCGATGAGCTCCACGATGCCCTTCTGTTGCTCGGGGCCCTGCCGGAGCAGGACTGGGGGGAGTGGCGCCACTGGTTCGAGGAGCTGCTCGAATCAGGCCGGGCGACCGTGGGCAGGCGGGAGGGAAGGCCTCCACTCTGGATCGCCGCCGAGCGATGGGAGCTGGCCCTGGCTGGCCTGCCGGGCTTGACGGCTCATCCTCCCCTTTCCTCCCTGGGCAGGGACGGAAACCACACTTCAGCAGAGGCTGGGGTCGAGCTGGTCCGAGGCCGGCTCGAGTGCCAGGGACCGGTGACTGCCGAATCGATAGCGGCAGCACTGGGCCTGGAGATCTCCCGCGTCGAGTCCTGCCTCACTGCGCTGGAGGGTGAGGGCTTCGTCATGCGCGGCCAGTTCACAGGCGATGGCGCTGCCACCGAGTGGTGTGAACGCCGGCTCCTGGCCCGAATTCATCGAATCACCCTTGAAAATCTGAGACGGCGGATTGAGCCGGTGGAGCTGGAGCACTATGTCCGTTTCCTGCTGGAGCATCATCATCTGGCATCCCACGGCAGGATCTCTGGCCGCGACGCGCTGTTGATGGCCATTGAACAGCTGCAGGGCTTCGAGCTGCCCGCCGGAGCCTGGGAGCAGGACATCCTATCAGCCCGGGTGCCGGACTATCGACCATCATGGATGGACGATCTGGCTCTGAGCGGTTGTGTCGCCTGGGGGCGGCTGCAACGGCCCAGGAGGCTGGACAGCAGCTCCGCGGCTTCGGGCCCCCTGACCCGGGTGGTGCCCATCTCCCTGGTTCTCCGGGAGGATTTGCCCTGGCTCTTGCCGCCGGAGCCCGACGAGGACATGTCGGCTCTCCGAGCCGGGGCCCGAAAGGTCCTGGAAGCCTTGGACGAGCGGGGGGCACTGTTTCAGGATGAGCTCCGGAGTGCCACGGGCCTGCTGCCTGCCCAGCTCGACGAGGCCCTCTCGGAGCTGGCGGCCTTGGGCCGGGTCAGCGCTGACGGCTTCTCGGCCATTCGTGCTCTCGTGAGTCCCGGCAGGCGACGGGTGGAGGAGGCCCGCCGGCGATGGCGGCGATCCGGCCGGGCCGTTGGTCCTGCCGTGACTCGAGGGGGCCGCTGGTCCCGGTTTCCCGCCACGAACCCGGAAGGCGCGCCGTCCCGGGAGGAGCGGGCCGAGCGCTGGGCCGGCCTGCTCCTGCACCGTTATGGCGTGGTCTGGCGAGACCTGCTGATCCGGGAGACCGTGGCGCCGCCCTGGCGAGACTTGCTGGCGGCCTATCGAAGAATGGAAGCTCGAGGGGAGATCCGGGGTGGCCGCTTCGTCAGGCAGGCTGCCGGTGAGCAGTATGCCGGGCCCGAAGCAGTGGACCGTCTCCGGCGAGTCCGCGATCGGCCCGTGACGGGGCAGGGGGACCAGCTGGTGCTGGCCGCTTCAGACCCGGTCAACCTGGCGGGAATCCTGACGGAAGGTCCGCGGGTGCCGGCGGTCAGGACGAACCGCATACTGCTTCAAGGCGGAAAGCTGATCGCCTCGTTGCAGTCCGCCAAGGTCCACTTTCACCAGGAGCTTCCCGATCAGGAGGCCCGGCTGATGGAGCGACTCCTGGTGGGTAAGTAAGGGGCCGCGCAAGAATAAATGCACAGAAGTCGCGCCCAGATTTGGGTCAGATTCG
>JAJFLN010000534.1 GCA_021772705.1 Candidatus Cloacimonadota bacterium
TTTGGATGACGTGATGGTCTTTCTTGGCCTCCGGGCCGACCCCGGTCTGGTCTCGGTGGCGCGACACACTGCCTCGATGCCACAGTATGTCGTGGGTCATCTGGATCGGATCGAGCGCATCTCACGTCTGGAACAGAAGCTCCCCGGACTGGTCCTGGCCGGCAATGCCTTCCGAGGCATCGGTATCCCGGACTGCGCAGCCTCTTCGGCAGCTGCGGTGACTCGACTGCTGGCCGAGCTGCCCCAGTAGGCACCGTCCCCAGGGGTTACCGACCTGGCGGGTCTTCATATGTTATAAGGGGGAGGACTGAAGCTTCCTTTCAATCTGAGTCCTTCCTGACGAAGGAGTGAGGCATAGTGCTCGAGGCCAGTTGCCCCTCTTGTGGGGCGCCACTCCAGTTCAAGAACAAGGCATCACTCTGGGTGATCTGTGGTCACTGCGATGCCATGGCCCTCCGTAAGGACATGGATCTGGAGGCCGTGGGTAAGGTCGCTCACCTGCAGGACGATGGCTCTCCGATTCAGCTCGAGACTCGAGGAGAGTACAAGGGGAAGCGGTTCGAGGTGATCGGACGGATCCAGCTCCAGTATCCTCAGGGATTCTGGAACGAGTGGTTCCTCGACTTCGAGGATGGCCGGAATGGCTGGCTCGGTGAGGCCCAGGGAGACTACGCCGTCTCGTTCCTCATCGACAACCCGGGAACCCTGCCGGGTCACGGGGAGCTGAAGCCGGGCATGTCCCTCTCCATCGCCTCCAGTCCCATGGAAGTCCGTGATATTCAGACGTCCCGTTGCATCAGCGGAGAGGGCGAGCTTCCCTTCCAGGTGAGAGGCGGCTACGAGGCACCCGTGGCCGACCTGTCCGGCCAGGAGGGCAAGTTCGCCACCGTCGATTACAGCGAGGAGCCGCCCATCGTCTTCGTCGGCGAGTACGTCGAGTTCGACGACCTCCGTTTCGTGGGACTCCGGGAGTTTGAGGACTGGTGAGATGACACGGGATCGGACATCGAGGGCCGAAACCCGGCAGCTCAGCTGCACCGCCTGCGGAGCGCCGCTGGAGATCCGGGCCCCGAAGGTGACGGAGCGGGTGGCCTGTGGCTACTGCGGTTCCGTGCTGGACGCTTCCCATCCGGGTCTGGAGATTATCCAGAAGTTCGAGAAGAAGGTCCGGTATCGCCCGATCATCCCCTTGGGGCAGCGGGGGCAGATCCGGGGAGAGAAGATGGAGTGTATCGGTCTTCAGCGCCGTCGGGTCACCGTCGAGGGTGTGAACTACGAGTGGTCCGAGTATCTCCTCTGGAACCCCTACAAGGGCTTTCGTTTCCTGGCGGAGTGTAACGGGCACTGGAACTACATCAAGCGCACTCATGTGACCCCCACCACCTCCCTCGGCTCCGATGGCCGGGAGGAAGTGCAGTTCCTCAAAAAGACCTACAAGCACTTCCAGACGGCCCGTGCGACCACGTCCTTCGTGGTCGGCGAGTTCAACTGGCAGGTGAAGGTGGGTGACACGGCCACGTGCTCCGACTTCGTTCACCCTCCCTACATCCTCTCCCGGGAACACGCCCAGAAAGAGATGACCTGGTCCATCGGCGAGTACATCTCGCCCGAGAAGATCTGGAAGGCTTTCAAGCTGCCCGGAAATCCTCGGGAGGGAATGGGCGTCGCCCCCACCCAGACCTGGGAGCACGAGGAGAAGTACCGGGCTCGCACCACCCTGTGGGTCTTCGTCACTGCGGCGCTGGTGGTGACCCAGATCCTGTTCAGCATGTTCTGCTCCAACAAGCAGGTCCACACCGAGCGGTTCACCGTCAGTGCCACGGATACGGAGAAGTCACGGGTCACGAAGATGTTCGAGGTAAAGGGCCGCACGTCGAATCTAGAGGTCGATCTCGACGCCGACGTGAACAACAACTGGACCTTCATCAGCATGGCCCTCATCAACGACAAGACCGACACGGCTCTCGACTTCGCCCGGGAGATCAGCTACTACCACGGTTCAGACTCCGACGGCTCATGGACCGAGGGCGGCAGGAGCGATTACGTCATGCTCCCATCGGTACCGCCTGGCACCTACTATCTTCGGATGGAACCCCAGGCTGGCCGCTTCCCTGTTACCTGGGACTTGGAGATTCGCAGGGATGTACCGCTCTGGCGGTTCCTCTTCATGGCTCTGTTCCTGGCCTGCGTGCCGCCTCTCTGGTTGATGTACCGGCGCAGGAGCTTCGAGTATCAGCGATGGCTCGAGAGCGATCACCCGATGGACCCGATCATAAAGTTCGAAGGGGATGAGTGAGTGTTCACCAACGACAAGTTCTACTTGGTCTTCGGACTGGCTCTCGTCCTGGGTCTGGCAGTGACCCATTTCCGCGGGTGGACATTCACCAGCGTCGACGAGGTCAAGAAGGTGCCCAAGTCAGTGAGAAACAACCCCGGCGCCTATCGCAGCCATTACCGTACCCACGTCCATTACTTTGGCGGAAAGTAGAAGCGTGTTGACACAATTCACCCGAAATACAGATTCAGAACCCACGTTCACTACTTTGGCGGAAAGTAGCAGCGTGTTGACACACTTCACCCGAAATACAGATTCAGACGTCGAGAACACCACACGTCTTTTGATTCGGAGGCAAGCGAGCTGATGGACCCACAATTCATCCCCCACATGGTCAATGCCCTGGCGTTCTCCTTCGCCGGCATTATCATCTTCCTGGCCGGCTTCATCATCATCGACTGGTGGTCGCCTTACGATCTCTGGAAGGAGATCGTGGAGGAGCAGAACACCGCGCTGGCCATCATCGTCGCCGGTATCTCCCTCGGTATCTGCATCGTCATCTCTGCAGCCATCCGGGGTTGAGGCCGGAGCCGAGTTTTCAAATGAGACATTCAGCCAGAGCTCTGCCCCGCACTCTGGTAAGGGGTGAGCCCCCGGGGGGCCCCTGTGAGGGTGCAGCTTTCTCGTTATCCTACGCTGGGACAAGCTTCTACCCGTTCGCCCCACTATGGATGCCCGCATCCAGGACGACTGAATGGCCGAGTTTTCCCGATCCGTTCGTCCTGAGCCTGTCGAAGCATGTCCTGAGCGACGCCGAAGGGGATGAATGGAGCGGGCGGCCATATCGTCTGA
>JAJFLN010000535.1 GCA_021772705.1 Candidatus Cloacimonadota bacterium
GAATGGAGCGGGCGGCCATATCGTCTGAGCCTGTCGAAGCATGTCCTGAGCTACGCCGAAGGGGATGAATGGAGCGGGCGGCCATATCGTCTGAGCCTGTCGAGGGATGAACGGAGCAGGCGGCTATTTCTTCCCGCTCACGGTCTGGGCCATCTTGAAGATCGGCAGATACATGCTGATGACGATGGTGCCGACTGCGACGCCGAGAAAGAGGATGAAGATCGGCTCGATAAGTGACAGGAGAATACTGACGTTGGCGTCGATCTCCTCCTCGTAGAAGGCCCCCACGGTCTCGAGCATCTCGTTGAGATTGCCCGTCTCTTCGCCGACGGCGATCATCTGCAGGACCAGGCTCGGCATGAGGTTGACCTTCTCCAAGGCTCTGGCAATGGAGCTTCCTCCCTCGACGGCGGGCACGACGCCCGAGAGGGCATCCCGGATGGCGTGGTTCTCCATGGTCTTGATGGCCAGCTTCAAGCTCTGGGACACGGGGGCGCCGCCGCGAGACAGCATGTCCAGGTTCCCTGAGAAGGCAGCGATGTTGTACTTCGTGATCAGAGGACCGATCACAGGCGGCTTGAGGATGAGTCCGTGGACCAGCTTCTTCCCAACGTCGGTCCGGTAGAGGGCGCTGAATCCCATGCCACCCCCGACGACGGTCCCGACGATGATGTACCACTTGTGGACCAGCAGGTTGCTGGCGCCGACCACCATCGCCGTCAAGGCTGGCAGGTCGGCTCCGTGGGAGGCGAAGATCTTCACGAACCGAGGGATGATCAGGATGAGAAGAAAGCTGACGACAGCGATGGCCACGAGGCTGATCACGGCGGGGTAGACCATGGCCCCGATGACCTTGCCGCGAAGTTTCGTGGCCTTGCTGAGTGCGTTGTAGAGGCGAACGAGGACGTCGTGAAGAGCCCCGGACTCCTCTCCGATGCGAAGCAGGTTCCTGTAGTTGGGGGGAAAGGTATCGGGATACTGTTCGAAGGCCAGGAAGAGACTGGAGCCCCCGGTCACGGCCTCCTGGATGCCCTTGAGCTGCCCCTTGAACAGCTTGTTCTGGGTCTGATCCTCAAGGATCTTCAGGCTCTTCAGGACCGGGATCCCCGCCTTCACCAGGATCGAGAAGTACTTGGTGAAGATAAGCAGGTCCTTGGTGGAAACCTTCTTCTTGAGGAACGGTATCCAGTCCGACAGCTTTCTGGGATCTTGCTTCTCGCTGATGTCGAGAATGATCAGGCCCTTGTTGCGAAGGTAGTCCTCAACGGCGGACCTGTCTCCGGCCTTGATGAAGGCCTTGAGAATCTCGCCGGTGGGTTTCTGTGCTACGTAATCAAACAGGGGCATGAGCTGTCCTCTTTCCTATCTGGGAACTTCCGAGGCAGAGCGAACGTCTGCAATGCCGCCGTCGGGCGACTCCGAGGCGGCGGTCCGCCAGAGAGATCCATCGGATGGATCGTCATTGGGGCCGATCACCATCCAGTCGTTACCCACGAATTCCGTCGTGGGATCGTCAGGCACGCGAGAGATATAGGAGCGAGTCAACACTTCAAGAGAGGTGGGAAAATCGCCGGTCTTTGCGTTGTACTGATCGATGGCGGTCTTCAGGAGAGACAGATGAGCCCTCATGGATTGATACCGCGCATCTCTGGTGGAGGAATTGTAGACCTGATAGGCTCCGCCGACCAGCAGTGACAGAATGGTCACCACCACCAGCATCTCCACCAGGGAGAATCCTCTTCTTGCCCGGAACCTCATAGTATTGATCAATACTCCCGACTCACCCATGGTGACAAGCCGCGTTGCCCGCGCCTCGGCGGAACAGGGGTCCTTCCTGGACGGCAGTACCTGGCCAGGGGGGGGCGGGAGGATCGCTTCAGCCCGGGGCGGCCCGGCCGCGCTGGCGGAGAGGAATCCCCGTGGGATGCCAGATGATCTCCCTCCTGCCAAAGAGCCACTGGAGGGTCGCCACCATCTGTGCCGTCGCGACCTCCACGATGTAGGCCGGCAGCCGTGCCCCGGGCATTCCGCAGTAGACACCCAGACCGTAAATGCAGAAGGCGAGCAGAGCCAGTCCAAATCGGGCATACAGGACTTCCCGAGAGAAGAAGAAGGCCAGGAAGTAGAGGATCAGGAAGGGAATCCAGGAAAACCAGCGCAAGAGCTTGTGGGAAATGAAGATCCAGGCCGTCAAGGGCCGGGTCTTGATGTTCAGCACGGGCAAGATGAGCATCAAGCTTCCCAGCGCCCTCAGAGTGATGCGGCGCTTTCTGTTGAACGTGCTGTCCCCGGTAGCGGCGACGCTCTCGACGGCGACGGCCTGGTCAACCAGCACGGTCCTTCGGCCATTCAGCAGCTGGTAGATGGGCTCGACGAGATCCGATTGGGCCCAGGAGGGTAGCTCGGCGTAATCCCGGCGGCGGAGGGCATAGATCGCTCCGTTGGCCCCCATCAAGGAGTAGATGCGGCTCTCTGCCCGCTTGAGGGTCATCTCGTAGGCCCAGTAGACGGCCTCCATGCCAGCGGAGGCGTACCTGAGACGGCCACAAGCCACGCCGACTCCGGGATCGGCCAGTGCATCAGCCAGAGACTCGATGGCTCCCGGCTCGAACCGTGTGTCGGCGTCAGTGAAGATCAGCACTTCACCGGTAGTCTTCTTGACGGCAGCGTTCTGGGATGCCGTCTTTCCCGGCCTGTCAGGCATCTCGATCAGAACGACTTCACCGGTATCGGACTCGGTCCCCAATTCCTTCTCCAGCGCCTGGAGCTCGGGAAACGGGCCGTCACTGACTCCGACAATCTGGAGGCTGGCGCCGGGGTATCGGTTTTGACGCAGGTCCTGAATCCGCTCCCTCACATGTGTGGCGACCTCCAGGGAGGACTCCCTGTCGGAGACGAAGGTGAAGATGACTGATACCGTCGGCCCCCCCCCCTTCCAGACCATGCAGTTTCTACCGGGACTTGCGGCCCCCAGGAGAAGTACAAGGGCGGGGAACAGGGCGTAGGTGTAGAGCAAGCATGCCAGGCAAATCCAGAACAGATCTGACAGGATCACGGCCCTCTCCTCTGCAGAAGCTTCATCAACAACCAGCGGGGATCATTCGATCCTGACCTTCAAGGAAGTGCCGAGTGAGCTGAACCGATCGATCCACCTCTCGGCCGCGTCATTTCCCTCCGTGGCCTGAACCACAAAGAAGGGGTAGGTCCTGCGCGTCATCTCGTAGAAGAGGTTCTGGATTCGCCAGAGGTTGAATCCGACCGGGAGCCGCACCGCCACGGAGGCGATGTCGTGCAGACGTTCCAGCAGCTCCAGATTGCCAGGTTCTTGCGACAGGCTCTGAAGCATCTTGAAGAGACTCAGTTCGATCTTCCTGGCCAGGGCGGCCTCTTCCAGGGGGACGCTGTGGCCCTCAATCTCGGACATCAGCGCCGTGATTCGATCCGCACGAGCCGTATCGGCGTCGAAGGCGTGGCGGAGATCGAAGTTGAGCACCAGTCCCGCCGCATCGCGGAGGGCCTTCGGCTGGGGCACGTCGAGTTCCTTGAGAACGGCCATCAGGGGAGCATGGGTCTCGTAGACTTGACGGTAGTTGGCGTAGGTCCCCTCCAGAGTCCCGTCAACGACGGTCTCCAGCACTCGCCGTTGCTCATCCCGGAACAGGGATCGAATGGAGTAGATGGCGCCATTGAAGCGGTTATCGAGGAGCCGGAATGCCTCATCGTAGGCGGCCCGTTTGAAGGCGCCTCCTATTGCCTCCACCATCTCGTCGTAGGCCGCCTGATCGTCCAGGGACGCCCGGAGTCCACATCGTACGTGATGTCCGCCGAGGTGGAGAGCCGCGAAGGTCTGATGGGAGCGAACTCCCGTGAGCCGTGAGGTGACACTGATCCTGCCCGTGACCAGCTTGGCACGCCCGACCGAATGACTCTGTGGCGCCTCGGACTCCACGTCGAAAGCATAGATCCGGTCGTGACTCCTGTAGGTCTCGAACAGAGAGCCGACGGCATAGTGAGCGCCCACTTCAAGGAGATCCACCCTGCAGGGCCGGACCCATTTCTCGTAGATCTTTCCGCCATTCTGGTGCTCACGGAGGTTGCTGCGGGCCAGCTCGACCCGGGAAACATAGTCGGGCTCGATCCGGGTCTCGAAGAGGTCCTCCGCGAGCTGGATGGCTCTGCCGGCATACATCTGAACCTGAACCGTCTCGAGACCCGAGAGTTCATCGAAGAACCAGCCGCAGCTGGTGTACATCAGCATCAGATGGCGCTGTAGCTCCATGAGTTTCAAGACCCGCTGAGCGTCGGCGGACTCGATGGACTTCTTGCCATGCCGCTCCATGAACCGATCGACGTTCTCCCGTGACCGGTCCAGCACGACAGAGATGTAATCGTCCCGTGCCGCCCATGGCTTGTGGAGCATCCGCCCCGCCTCTTCCTCGAACAGAGGTTCGCATCGATCTCTCAGCCAGTCCAGAGCGGCCCGGAGCGGGCCGCGCCACTCCTGGTTCCAGTCTCCGTTTCCTCCGGAGTTGCAGCCGCAGTCCGAACGCCATCGCTCGACCCCATGGACACAACTCCAGGAGCTGTTCTCGTGGATCTGAACCTCGTGGGTCGGGTCGTGGAGCTCCAGGAACTGCCCGTAATTGGTCAGCCGGGCCACGCCACTCTCCTCGATGAGGTGCATGGCGTAGCTCAGTGCCATCTCGCCGAACTTCTGGTGATGGCCGTAGGTCTCGCCGTCGGTGGCGATATGAGCCAGCTGCGGTGAGGGACTGTCGCCGTCCAGGAGCGAGAGCAGCCGATGGCCGAATCGCTCGCCACTGCTGAGGAGGTGTTCGAAGGCGACGGCTTGGGAGACCGGTCCGTCGTAGAAGAAGAGGACCATCCTCCTCCGGGAAGGCAATCGGATCACGTAGGGCATGGATGGGTCGATGCGGCTGCCGGACACATCCTTCCAGGTCCGGGCCCCCAGTCGTCTGATCCGACGGGCCTGTCTCGGAGCAAGAATGGTGAATGTGATGCCCTGAGCGGCCAGCAACTCCAGAGATTCCAGGTCCACGGCAGTCTCGGGCAACCACATCCCTTCCGGACTTCTCCCGAATCGGGCCTCGAAATCGGCGATGCCCCAGACCACCTGCGTCGTCTTGTCCCGGCTGTTGGCCAGAGGCATGATCATGTGATTGTAAGCCTGCGCGATGGCTGAACCATGCCCCCCGAAGAGTTCACGGCTCTCCCGATCCGCCTCCAGAATCTGGCCATAGGTCTCGGGCGACTTCTCCTCCATCCAGGAAAGGAGAGTGGGACCGAAGTTGAAGCTCATGCGGGCGTAGTTGTTGACCATCTTCCAGATCCGGCCCTGCCCATCGAGCATGCGGGACATGCCGTTGGGGGCATAGCACTCCTCGCAGATGCGCTCATTCCAGTCATGAAACGGATGAGCAGAGTCCTGGAGCTCGACTGCTTCCAGCCAGGGATTCTCACGTGGCGGCTGGTAGAAGTGGCCGTGGATGCAGATGTAACGGGTCATGATCGGGGGTCCTGGGTACTTCGGGCGATGGGGGTGGCGGGCGAGAGGGTCAGGCTTCTCGTTGGAAGATGACGAATGACAGGGGGGGAAGGGAAAGGGGGGACTGGGACACCTGTCCGGAAGTCCGGAGCCTGAGGCGCTCAGGCTGCCGGGCTCCCGGGCCGCCCCAGCGCTCATCCTCGGAGTCCAGGAGCCGGCGCCAGGTGCTCTCGGACTCGGCGAGCTGAAGGGTCGTGGCCTCTGTTCCAAAGTGGTAGATGGCCATGACCTCGCTGTCTCCGGCCCATCTGCGAACCATCAGGACACGGGCCTCCTCGAAACCGATGACGTCCATCTGCTCCTTGCTGAGACAGGCCAGCGCCGGAATGCTTCGCCGGAGCGACAGCAGGGTCTGATAGAGCTCCTGCAGGGTGTGGTGGAATCCCCGAGACCTGAGGCCATGGTCCAGACGAGAGGCGTGAAATGTGGAAGGATCCTGGGGATCTGGCGGCTTTCCCTGCCAGCTGAATTCGGCGAACTCTCGCCGTCGTCCCCGTCGAACGTTCTTGATCAGATTGGCGTCGCCGTGGCTGACGAAGTAGAAGAAGGGAGCGACCTCATCGTACTCCTCGCCCATGAAGACCAAGGGCACATTGGGGGAGAGCAGCGTCACGGCTGCAGCCAGCTTGAGGCCCTCATGCGGGACCAGCCGTCCCAGTCGTTCGCCGAGCATCCGGTTTCCGACCTGATCGTGGTTCTGGGCAAAGACCACGAATCGATGAGCTTCGATGTGGCGGGATGACGCGCCATGACGCATCTTCCGAAAGGGCGAGTACTGGCCAGTGTAGACGAACCCCTCCCTGTGGGCCTTGGCCAGGTCCGCCAGCCGGCCGTAGTCCTCGTAGTATCCCCGTGACTCGCCGGTGAGCAAGGTGTGCAGACAGTGGTGGAAGGGATCATTCCAGATGCCGGTCATTCCGTGGCCCCCGTCATCGGGGGATCGGAACCACCGCGGATCGTCCGCGCCGGTCTCGGCGATGAGCTGTACCTGCCGGCCCTCATGGCCGGCCGCTTCTTCCACGGCGCGGGAGATCTCGCCCAGTGCGGAGGAGGCCGAGAAGTCGAGAATTCGATCCGTGGCGTCGAGGCGAAACATGTCGATGTGAAAGTCCGTGACCCACTGGACGGCGTTTTCGATGAAGAACCGCCGGACCTCATCGCTGTGGGGACCATCGAAGTTCAGCGCGTCGCCCCAGGGGGTCTTGTACCGGTCGGTGAAGTAGGGGCCGTAGTCCCAGAGGTAGTTCCCTTCCGGGCCCAAGTGGTTGTAGACCACATCGAGGCAGACCGCCATTCCCCGGCTGTGACAGGCATCGACGAGCCGCTTCAACCCGTCGGCTCCTCCGTATGAGTGTTGCACTGCGTAGAGGTAAACCCCGTCATAGCCCCAGTTCCGGTCTCCGGGATTCTGTGCGACAGGCATCAGCTCCAGGGTGGTGAACCCGATGGCTCTCAGATGATCCAGGTGAGGGATCACGGCATCGAAGGTGCCCTCGTCGGTGAATGCACCGACGTGAATCTCGTAGATCACCTGTTCCTGGAGGGGCAGTCCCTTCCAGCTCTGATCGCTCCACTGGAACCTGTCATCGACGATCCGGGAGGGGCCGTGGACACCTTCGGGCTGGCTGCGGGAGGCAGGGTCCGGTCGCTCCAGATCGCCGTCGAGTCGATAGCGATACAGGGTGCCGGGAGGGCACTCGGGGATGATCCCGGCGTGATAGCCCCTGTCGGTCCTGGAGAGCGGAACAAGCCGGTCGGACCCATCGTGGATACGGAGCTCCACCTTCTTCTTCTCCGGCGCCCAGACCTGAAAGCGGCTTCGCCCCTCACCCAGGTGGGTACTTCCCAGCCGATCCGTGCTGGTATCGAGAGAAGAGGTCAACGGCTGGCCCGCCGTTCCACATCCAGGATCTGCAGCAATCCCCGCATGGGGATGATCACCCAGTCAGGCCGATTGGAAATCTCGTAGGAGAGCTCCCGTACAGCCCGCTCCACCTTGAATACATCCAGGAGAAGGGCGACGTCCTTACTATCCTCGGGCAGGAAGGCGTGGCCGGAGGCCACCTCGAGATAGGACTTGAGGTACGTGGTGGACACCCATCGGTACCAGTGGCTCGCCCAGGGGATCAGGGCCGGCAAGTCCTCTTCCCGTGCCACGGTACGCGCCCCGTCGCCGGTCAGGGCGCAGTAGGCGGCGTAGTGGAAGGATCGGAGCATGACAGACACGTCGCGCAGTGGAGACCGCTTGATCTTCTGCTCGCTCTGGGGGCGCATCCGGTTGCCCTCGAGGCCGATGACCAGGAAGTCCTTCCCCGTGTGGAGCACCTCTTCCAGGCAGAAGTTGCCGTGAAACCGGGTTCGGATAGTATCGATCTTCCTCTTCAACAGGGGATCGAAGAAGTGAAAGATCCGGTCTTCCAGAGCCAGGATCTTCCTGACCTCGTTCTGGTTCTCCGCCGGCACGACGTCGAGTCTCTCGCGCAGCTGCTGTAGCGTCTGTCCCGTCAGGTTTCGCATCGACTGATAGAGAGACCGCTGGTAAAGACGGGTGAACTCCTCCGGAACCAGATTGGGATCATCTGTGGCGGAGGCCAGGGCGATGTGCATCTCGGCGGTGCGCTGTCCCAGCAGCCGGGCCGACTCCAGATAGCCTCCGATGGTATCGGTCGCCAGGTCGGGCAGCGGTTCCTCCACGGCCTCGAGAAGCCTTTGTCGGGGAAGGACGGGGGCGATCGCTTCCTGTTCGGCAAGGCGGCTGAGGACGGTGTCGAAGTATCGGCCCAGGGAGTCCAGGGTGTACTCCCAACCGGTGCCCTGGTGGTGCTCGTAGCGGTGAAGTACGGCCACGGTGGAGACGTTGTGACGTCCCTCGGTGAACTCCACGGCACCAGTAACGGCAGGCGTGTTCGGGAAGCCCCCCTCCTCGACGAGGAAACGCCCCAGCTCGAGGCCGGCATTTACGCCCTCCTCGAACCTTCTGAGGAACTTGATGACCAGCTTGTCACCAAAGAAGAGGGACGTGTGATTCTGATCCAGGACCTGAACCGGTAGATCGGTTGTCTTCTGGAGCTGGCTCCAGAGATCCCGGAAGCCCGTGCCGGGTACGCATCGAATGGAGGCCTTCCCATCGGTGAACACCTTGCGACGATAGACGGAGTTGAGCAACTCCTGACAGAACCGAAGATCGTGTACGGCGTCGAAGAGGACACCCCGGGTCTCGACGCCCTTCCTTCGGGTCACCAGCTCGGCAAGAACCGGGCTGCCGCTGGCACGCTTCAGGGTGTCGGCCCTCTCATCGGTGATGAAGGAGACGGGAAGCAGATAGGTCTCGGGCAGGTTCTTGGTGTACTCAACGTGAATCAGCAATAACCGGGTCTGAAGCTGTTTTCCGGCGATGGGAATCACATCGATGATGCCGAAGGACTTGGTTTTCTTGGAGCGGGACGGGAACCAGACCCGGGTTGCCAGGAACCTGGGAAGAACCTCGATCAGGGCGTCCCGGTTCTTCCGGCTGAAGATCTCGGTCCATTCGCCGGTGACCTCCAGCTGGGGGAATCCTGCTTCGGCCCCGGCCGGGAGCTGCTCTTCACGCTTCTCGGGCTCCAGCTTGAACCAGTAGAAGCAGTGAGGTGCCAGGGTCAACAGGTAGGGCAGGGAGCCGATCCTGGGGAACTCGTTGCGACCGAAGAGCTCGACGGGGATCTTGCCCTCGTAGGCCGACAGATCGAGCTCGACGAACTGAACGAACCGGGAGAGATTCATCACCACCAAGATCTCCTCGTCCTGGTAGATCCTGAGGAATGACAGCACCTTGGCGTTGTCTGGATAGAGGAACTGGATGGACCCTCGTCCGAACGCCTTGAATCGCTTTCGAAGAGCGATGAGCCGCTTCATCCACCAGAGCAGAGACTGCTGGTTGTTCTGCTGGGCCTCGACGTTCACGGTCTCGTAGTGATACTCGGGGTCGATGATGACCGGCAGGAAGAGCTTCTGAGGATTGGAATGGGAGAATCCGGCATTCCGGTCCCCGTTCCACTGCATGGGGGTTCTGACGCCGTTGCGATCGCCTAAGTAGAAGTTGTCTCCCATGCCGATCTCGTCGCCGTAGTACAGGACAGGCGTGCCAGGCAGAGAGAAGAGCATCCCGTTCATCAGCTCAATCTTGCGGCGGTTGTTGCCGAGCAAGGGAGCCAGACGGCGGCGGATGCCCAGGTTGATCCGCATCTGCCGGTCCTGAGCATAGACCCGGTACATGTAGTCCCGTTCTTCGTCAGTGACCATCTCGAGGGTCAGCTCGTCGTGGTTCCTCAGGAAGATGGCCCACTGGCAGGACTCGGGGATGGCCGGGGTCTGATCCAGGATGTCGATGACAGGGAAGCGATCCTCCATCTGAATCGCCGAGAAGAGACGAGGCATGATGGGGAAGTGGAAGTTCATCTGGCACTCGTCGCCGTCGCCGAAGTAGGCGCTGGCGTCCTCGGGCCACTGATTTGCCTCTGCCAGGAGCATACGGCCCTCGAATCGAGAGTCGATGTGGGCCCGCAGGTCTTTCAAGGCCTGGTGAGTCTCGGGCAGGTTTTCGCAGTTTGTTCCCTCCCGCTCGAAGAGGTAGGGCACGGCATCGAGGCGCATCCCATCGACTCCCATGTCCAGCCAGTAATCGACGATCTTGAACATGGTCTCCTTGACCTTGGAGTTGTCCCAGTTCAAGTCGGGCTGATGGGAATAGAAACGATGCCAGAAGTAGGCCTTGGCGACGGGATCCCAGGTCCAGTTCGAGGGCTCGAAGTCCCGGAAGATGATCCGGGCTTCCCGGTAAGGATCCGGCGTGTCACTCCAGACGTAGAAGTCTCTCCACCGATTGTTCGGACCGCCACGGCGGGCCTTCTGGAACCAGGGATGCTGATCCGAGGTGTGGTTCAACACCAACTCGGTGATGACCTTCAAACCCCGGCGGTGCGCCTCCTTCACGAACTTGCGGAAGTCCCGCATCGTCCCGCTGTCGGAGTGGATCGCCGAGTAATCGGCGATGTCGTAACCGTCATCCCGTAGCGGCGAGGGGTAGAAAGGCAACAGCCAGAGGGCGGTGACACCCAGATCCTGCAGGTAGTCGAGCTTCTGGGTGAGGCCGTTCAGATCTCCCATTCCATCGCCGTCGCTGTCGAAGAAGGAGCGAATGCGCAGCTCGTAGATCAGGGCATCACGGTACCAGAGCTTTTGGTCATCGGATTGCTTCGAATCGGTCATTCGCCTCCAACCAGCCTGTCAGGGGCTCGGCTCGAGAATAGCCAGGGGCAGCCAAGAGAAGACCTTGTCCAGGGGCAGCAGCAGCTGGTCCCCGTCTTCGATTGCCTGAATCTCACATCCAGAGAACATGTCCCTGTAGGTGCGTTCCGCCGCCTCGACAGGCAGCAGTGCTGAGGTGCCTGACCAGAGGTCGGAATCGACGCATAAGGAAGCCGGGTCGCCCAGTCGAGCGAAGTGACGGCCGGTCAGAACGATGGCCATGCCCTCCCGGGACTCACGGCAGAATGCCACGACGTTGTCGGCCCTCTTGCCCGTCACTTCCAGCGGCAGGTAATCCCCCTTTTGGAACAGGTCGACCCTTCCACTTCGGAAGGCCAGGGCACGGCTGGTGATGTAGAGCTTGATACAGCCGTCTTCGGGATCGGCGATCAACTCATCGAGACGGCTCCTCGAAAGAGTGGAACCTCGAGCTCCCAGACGATCCAGCATTTCCTTCAACCGCTCGTAATCAACGGTTCGCCTGTTGTCGGGATCCACGAGGCTGAAGTCCCAGACTTCCGTTCCTTGATAGAAGTCCGGCACGCCTGGAGAGGCAACCTTCAGCACCACTTGGGCCAGGGAATTGAGCATACCGCAGCGAGTGATGAGCTTCTGGAACGTCACGAAATCCGCCAGAAATCGATTCTCTTCTCCCTGGCGCAGGGAGGCGGAGACGAACTCGTTGATGGCCTTCTCGTAGTCGTCGTTGGGGTTGATCCAGCTCGTATGCTGCGACGCCTCTTTCAGGGCCTTGATCATGTAGGCCTGAACGCGGGCCACATAGGTGGCGTGGGCAGTCTCGTCAGGCCATTCGGTGGGCCAGGTACCGACAAGGGTTTGATAGAACAGGTACTCGTCGTTGGGAACGGGAACGTCCTGTCCCTCGACGCGGGATCCGCTTTCCCGGTTCAGGCCATGCCACCGGTGAATGGCCTTGTCCCACTCGTCGGGCAATTCTGAGAGAACATCAATGCGGCTTCGAACGTCCTCGCTCCGCTTGGTGTCATGGGTGCTGGTGGCTGACAAAGAATGGGGCCAGAGCTCGAACCGGCTCGCGTTGCGGCTGTGGAAGCGCTCCACGGGCACTCCAAACCACTCCAGTTCGCCGCCGACTTCATTGAGGCAGGCCAGGGGGAAGTACCTGTAAAACGCCGTGTCCTCCACGGCCTTGGCCATCACGGGTCCCGTCAGCTGCTGCAGCTTCAAAGCGAACCTGCGCCGTGCATCCCGCCGGGAGTCCTCTTCCCCCTCCTGGACCTCCAGAAGGAGAACGGAAGCGATGAAATCGAAGAGGGAGGGGCTAGTGGCCGGATTCCGCCTCTTCGCCGCCCGGGTGGCGGCAGCGATGTGGCGCCGGTCATCGGTCCCGACGGGTCCCTCACCCCGGGTGTAGCTTCGATAGACCGGGAAGCAAGCGATGATCTCCGCCAGGGCGTGATTGAGGCTGTTGAGGGTGAAATCTCGCGACCAGCGGTGCTGTTCGCTGATCCTGTCCAGCTCGCGGACAAGAACGTGAAGCTCGCTGGACAGGGCCGTGTCGAGGATGAACTTCTTGCAGCGGTAGATCAGGTCCGGTGCGTCCTGCCGATTGCCCGTGAACCGTTCATAGATCTCGCGGAAGTCCTTCTCGGCACCGGTGGCCACGAAGACTCCGTTCACCAGGTTCAGGAACTCGTACCCCGTGGTGCCATGGACGGGCCAGTCGGGCTGAAGCTGCTCGTTTCTGCCGAGGATCTTCTCGACCACGACGTAGACGGGTCTGCCGGCTTCGCCAGGGCCGGAGAGGACCACGGCAGGAGGAGGCACCTCCCCACCACTCTGCCCCTCCGAGATGGCCCGGGTGATGGCGTCCAGACACCCCTGCTGCAGGTCCCTCAGATACTGGGCCGGATCGAAGAGCCCG
>JAJFLN010000536.1 GCA_021772705.1 Candidatus Cloacimonadota bacterium
CATCAGCACTCTCAGTCCCACCAGTCCAATTGGGGGTTTGGGGGAGCTGGCTCCCCCAACGGGGTGTGGGGCCGAGCCCCACTACAACAAAATTCGTTTTATATTAGGGGTATTGATCCTAGCCTCGTCTGCGGAACTGCGGAGCGAGCCGCCTCCTTCACGGGCCCGTCGAAGGACCGGTGAGACTCACTTCAGCAACTGAACGATGCGACTCCTGATGGGGGACAGGAGCGGAGCAGATCGCGAGGAGGCACCGAGCCAACTGGCAGCACGATCGCGCTGGCCCAAGGAGGCCGCGGCCAGTCCGAGCAGGGACAGATGCACGTCTGGCAGCACGGTCTTGCCAAGGCGGCGGCCCGATTGGCTCAGCACGGCTTCAAAATCCTCAGCCATCAACGAGGCGTAAGATCCGGCGAGCCATTCCGCCTCCTGTTGCCACCGCCCGACTTCGTCGGGACCGAGTGCCACCATCGAAACCAGGAGTGCCGAGAGCAGACTCTGCTCCACCGTCTCGGGTGGCAGCAAGATCAGCCGCGCCGGATCGAGCCGGGCTGAGTCCAGCCACGACAGCAACGCCTCGATCTCACCGGGCAGGGCCGATGACGAACGGTCGCGAGCGACCAGGCTCGATGCATGAACGACCAGAATCCGATCGAGCCCGGAAGGCCGCTCAAGAGGGGGCGCCGCTTGATGGACATGCTCCTCCGCCTGGTGTCGGTGCTTACGGTGCCCTCCGGCGTCGCCCAGATCAATCCACTCCACCCTTCCCGATCCGGCCGCCAGCGATTCGAGGCGGGCGAACAGGCGGCGTCGGACAGGCCGGCTCGAGGCCAGGAACTGAACGGGACCGCGGTCGCCAGCAGCCGCTTCCAGTGGCAGCGGCCAGGTTGCGATGGCCACGGGACCCGTGGGTCCCAGGCTCTCGCGAATGCTGTTGACCTGACGCAGCCGGACCAGTGCGTCCGATGCCTCCGGGCTGGACCGGCGGCCTGGAACGAGACGCGGCAAGGCTGAACGCACGAGACGACGCAGCTTCGGCACGCCCTCGGGGGGGACGGATCCGGCCTCTCTCGAGCTGCTCTTTCCGACGATGGCAGCCTCCGCCGACAGGGAGGCCAGCCCGGCTGCAGGTGCGGCGGAGAGCAGATGCCTGACGGTCTCGCGAAAGAGGTCGAGTACCTCCGAGGCAGGTGAAGAGCGCCCCACCTTCGCCAGGAGTCGATCGTCAGACAGGGCGGCCACATATCCCTCCCCGACTGTCACTCCGGCCAACACGGGACGATCACCCAGCGTCCAGAGAGTCCGGCCTCCACCATCGGGGGACGTGTAAATCGCGCCGGGCGACGGCCATGACAGACGGCCCGGGATCGCCAGCGGGACCCGGCTGAACTCCAGCCCGAAGGCATCGGCCAGGGGGACCATGGCCCGGCTGCGAGTCACTCCTTCAATGAGGAGCAGCCGACCACCGGAACGAACGAAATCGACGTAGCCCTGCACCTGGTCCGGGCCCGGCTGCCGCAAGGGGCTGATCACGATGACCAGCTCCGCATTTCCGCGAGCGGCGGGTAGCGAGGCGCTGCGAATGTCGATCCGGGCATTCATCGACATGGAAGCCAGCTCCTCGACAGCGGTGGAATAGATCGCGTGGTCCGGATTCCGGCTAACCGGCTCCTCGCGACCGACGGAGTGTCGAGATCCGAGGGAGACATCGATCAGAACCCGGGCAGGATCGAGAGAGTCCAGGTAGGTGAGATCTACCGGGGCGGCCGCCATACCTGGGGCCAGGACACAGACGAGTCCGGCTCCGAGCAGAACCGCTTCGAGCAGCCGCCTGACGGAGGCAAAGACCGTGCTCGCCAGCAGCAGGAGCAGCAACGACGGCCACAGCCAGAGCAGGGTCCAGGGCCCCTCGAACCAGCCTTCGTCCCCGGATGCGAACCAGTCCAGCCAGAGGTACCAGAGCAACCGGCGATCCGGGAATGCCCAGTAGGAGTTGTTGAAGGAAGTGGAGTCCGTGAAGGCCAGTACCTTGCCCTTGCCGTAACGGGCCGCCGCCATCATGGAGTGCTTGCCCCGGTGGTCCGAGACGTCCAGCCGCCTGTTTCCGAAGAAGCTCGAATTGAAGTAGTTCCCCGGTTCCGTGAACGTGGCGAACCGGCTCCGAACCAGGTCGAATGCAGGCGCCTTCACCTGCAAGGTGCAGTTTGTCGCCCACAGGAAGGGACCCAGGGCGGCGATGAAGGACCCTGTCTCGTAGCAGGAGCGGTCCGTTTCGATCCAGGAACCGAAGCCGTCGTAATGTTCGTCGGCGAGGAAGCGAATCCCGAACCGTTGGGCCACGGCATTCAGGTGGGTGTTGATGAAGAAGGCATCGCTGTGCTCGCCGAACATGAGAAGTCCGCCTCCCTGCTCAACGAACCGGACGATGGCCTCCACCTCGCCGGCTGCGTAGGGAATCGTCGGACACTTAAGAACGAGTACGGGACTGCCGTTCGGCTCCAGCAGCTGCGAGAGATGCTCCCAGTCAAGCTTCCCTGTCTTGACCGAAACGCGTTCTTGTAGTGACTCGTCCAGATCCCTGACGGGTCTGCCGGGAAGGTCCGGGCCCCCCTTCCAGACCTCTACCGGGACCAGCTTCCAAAGGAAACGGGCCATTGAGACGTAGTTGTTCTGCCGGATGGGCTGGGCCGTTCGCTCGTCGTACCGGACCACGACAGGCTCCCAGTCGCTCCGGGTCTCGTCAATCACAACGCTCACGCCGGCAGGGAGAGGCGCCGTCGTTAGCTTGGTGGGGACGGCAATCAGAGCCAGGCAAGCCCCGAGGACCATCGCGAGAGCAAGGGCAGGGCGGCCGAGGCGATCGGTTCCAGCACCGTCGGTCTCACAGATTGGTGCGACGTCGTTGGGGGGCAGAGAGGTGGGAATCTCGCCTTCCGACGGCTCGTCACGTATCGAGGCGGCCAGCAGGACGGCGAGTGGTACCACCATCAATAGCTGCCCTCCGCCGAAGAAGGAGTGAAATGACCCGGGGCCCGCTACCTGCTGCTGTGGAACGAACCAGGTCCAGGCGAGGAGTCGAACCGGCAGATAGACGGCGGTGATAGCCAGGCCTCGGCAGAAGTTTCCCAGGGGAACCGAGGTACCAATGGCCTGCCACATGTACAGGGAGAACAGGACCAGTACGATGGGCAATCCAGCCGACAACGAGTCGACGTGGACAGTCTCACCCGGGGGAAACAGCCACTCGTGGTGAGCACGCCAGGGGTCTCCGAGCCTGCTTCCGATCCAGGCCGTCCCTCGTGCCACTGCGTGGGAGGCCTGCTCGGGAAGATCGAATCCGGCGCGACGGGCCACATCGCCGACCAGCACTCCCAAACCTGTGAACTGCAGTCCAAGACACAGTCGCTCCACCGACTCCCGCGTCCGGGCTGGACCGTTGACCAACACCAAAGACAACCTGTGGAACAGCCAGGCAGCGCCGAGCAGCCCACCGGCGACTCCGAGTCCGGGAAACAGCTCCCGGCCATAGGAGGAGCCCAGACCGATCAGCATCAACCCGGCACTGCCCATGATGCTGAACCGGGATGGCAGGTCCTGACGGACCGGCGCCGTGACCAGAGCTGCGACCAGCAAGACTCCCAGCAGCGGCTCCACTGACCAGCCCAGCTCGCTCAGCTCCGGGATCAACCCCAGTATCCAGATCGTCGCCGTGACCGCGATCAGGTGCCCGAAGCGAAACAGGAACGATGTGAGGCCAGTCATCGCGACTTGCCCTGCCCGGTGTCCGGTTTCGGAGACCGAAACAGATTGGCGAGGAATCGCCACCTTTCCCGGTCCAGCGGCCCATTCTTTCCTTCCAGAGCCGACCCGTGGAGCAGCGCGGGGTCAGCCAGGACCACGTAGCGGCCTCTTCCACGCTCGACCAGAGTCACCACCGGCGCTCCGCGGAACATGGCCAGTGGGACCGGGGAGGACAGGGCTGCCCTCGCCCCGCCACTTCGGACCGGCGGGGCTGGGGAGCCGGCGGGCGACTTGGAGGGGAAGGTCAGCTCCCAGGGGCGCATGAACCGCAAGTGCCGGACGCCATCGAAGAGGGCATCCTTGGTCCCTTCCAGCAACAGGGGTCCTCCTGGCAGCTGATACACCACGGCCTCGGATCTCAATGGGGCGCGAGCTGCTGCTGGCAAGGGGCCGAGGGCGACACCCAGGTCAGCCATGAGCTGGCGTGATGCTTCGGGGAATGCCGGATCCGGAACGAGAAGACAGACGGCACCACGTCCCACCATCCGGTCCAGCCAGTCCAGCTCGGCTTGCGACAAAGGAGTCCTGGGGGCCGGAAGTAC
>JAJFLN010000537.1 GCA_021772705.1 Candidatus Cloacimonadota bacterium
TCCAGGACGACTGAATGGCCGAGTTTTCCCGATCCGTTCGTCCTGAGCCTGTCGAAGGATGAATGGAGCGGGCGGCCATATCGTCTGAGCCTGTCGAAGGATGAATGGAGCGGGCGGCCATATCGTCTGAGCTTGTCGAAGGGGGCGGCCCCTCGACAGGCTCGGGGTGAACGGGTAGAAGACTGTCCCTGCGCGAGATCACGAGAAAGCTGCACCCCGTCAATCCGACAGCCGGAGTCCCGGCGGCACCCCGTCAATCCGACAGCCGGAGTCCCGGCTGCACCCCGTCAATCCGACAGCCGGAGTCCCGGCTGCACCCCGTCAATCCGACAGCCGGAGTCCCGGCGGCACGCTGTCGCCCAGCAGACTGGCCTGTTCCGAGTCACCCAGGTGAATCACTTCCCGGATCATCTGCAGGTGACGGTCCGGCAGGCCGAGGCGCGTCAACCGGGAGAGCACCTCGGCGCGCTGCCCTTCGCTGATGTCCCGGTAGCGGTCGCCCGTCTTCCGGGCTGCGTGGGCAACGGCAAAGCTAGCCCGCTCTCCTCGGGAGCGAACCAGGCGAACTAGACCGGGAATCCAGCGCTGCACCACTCTCCGGTCGACGAGCTGATGTATCGCTCCCGTGACGGGCTGCCGGGCCGCCAGACGGGCCATGACCCAGAAGCCGTGGTCCGGAGGCCGATCGCTGGACAGAAGTCCGAGCATCCTCTCCCCCAGCTCGATCTTGCACTGGGGATCGAGCCGCTCCAGAGCCGCGGCGAGGCGCCACATCTCCGCCACCACTCCCGGAGATTCTGCCACGCCCTGCATCTCCCGGCTCTTTCTATCTCCCAGGAGAAGCGAGGCGCTGATCCGGCCGTACAGAGCCACCTGCCGGCCCGTGTCGAGACCGGCGGCTACCCGGCGCCACATGACCCAGAACGCCCGGTGATTGGCCTCGACCCGGCCGAACCTGGGCTTGCTGGACATCAGGCCTTCGAGCCGCTTGATTCGCCCTTCATCCAGGGGGTCCCCGAAGCCAGGACGGAGGCACCAGCCGGCCAGCTGCATCCACTGAGCCTCGTGGCCGGCGCTCAGCTTCCTGCCGGCCTGAAGCTCCTCGACAGTCTGCCAGAGCTGCCGCAACAGCCCCGTGTCCCAGCTCTCCCTGGGCGCTCCCATGGCCTGATCCAGACGCTTCCTCAGGCCTCGGGGACTCTTCGAATGGCCCTTGCTCTTACCGAAGACGCAGCGCAGGACGTCTCTCGCCGCCTCCAGGCAATCGAGGGACACAATGGCCCCAGCCGCCGACGGGACTCCAAAGAACCCGCCGGGAGGCTTGAGGTCGAACTCCAGCTTCCAGAGCCCGGGGCCATCGATGGGATGACAGGAAAGCTCCAGCACGCCTGTGGCGGCCAGACTCGATCGGAGCTGGACCTCCACTTCACCGGCTTCCTTCCCTTCCTCGAAAGCCGTCTCCAAGGGCGGCAACGCGACGAGACCCCGGTCTCGGGCCGGAACGAGATCGCCAGCCTGATCGTCGGGACGGGTGGCGGAAGCCAGGAGAGGAAAGCTCGCTGCGCGACCGACGGCGAGGCGGAACCGGCGCTGCTCGATCTCCAGGATCTCCCCTTCCTCGAGTCCCCTGGGTACGACGCAGAGGCTGTCGCCAGTGCCATCTTCATCGCCCGCCGCTCCCAGGCCGACGTAGTAACTCCGGGCGGAACCTCCACCGATCCGGACCCCCTCGCCACGACGGGCGGAGGCATAGTAGGCAGCGCCTCGGGCGACGGCCTCGCCGGGAAGTTCATTGAACAGCACTCGAGGCTCGTAGGAATCGTCACGGGGAAACCAGCCCTTCATACACTCCACGAGGCGCACCCGGAGAGCTCGGGCTTCGAAGACGCCGCCGTTGAACAGGATGCCATCGGGCTTGACCAGTCCCTGGACAGAGGCCCCTGATCCGGTGCCCAGTTCCGCCTCCACGGCGGAGGAGGCGTCCCGGAGAAAGGCCGCCAGGTGTCGTGTGATGCCGGCGTCGGCGGCGTAGGGGAGACCGAACTCTTTCAGACCCAGGGAATCGTCGCCCATGGGGGAGTCGCCCCGGGAGCAGGCAGGAAAGAATCCCTCCAGAACCACCCGCTGCAGCTCTTCCCGGGTCAACTCCGTCGTCCGGGTCCCGCCCACCAGGCCGCTGCCCCGGCCAAGGATCGACAGCTGGGCCGAGTCCCGCTCGCCGCTACCCAGAAGCTCCTCCTTGGCAACCCGGCAGCCGTGGACCAGCTCACCCCACTCGTCGGGCTCCAGCCGTCCCGGGCCCCCGGTGAGCTTCATCTCCATCTGATGGCCCAGCCCCAGGTCCATGTTGTCGCCACCCAGGAGCAGGTGATCCCCGACGGCGACGCGGACGAGACGGACCTCGCCTGCCTTGCGGGTAACCACGACTAGGGTGAAATCCGTCGTGCCTCCTCCCACGTCGCAGACCAGCAAGGTCTTCACGTCCCCCAGGGCAGAGGAGAGCTGCTCTCCCTGGGTATCGATCCAGGCGTAGAATGCCGCCTGTGGCTCCTCCAGGAGTATCACCTCTGGCAGCTCGGCCATGCGGGCTGCCTCGAGAGTCAGCTCCCGGGCAACGGCATCGAAGGAAGCAGGAACGGCCAGGATCACCTCCTGCCGATCCATCGGGTCATCGGGGTGGTCCCGGTCCCAGGCCTCTCTCATGTAAAGGAGATAGGAGGCTGACGCCTCGACGGGGGACAGGCGCGTCACGTCCTCGTCGGCGGACCAGGGCAGGATGGGGGAGCGGCGATCGACGGCGCCGTGACAGAGCCAGGACTTGGCGGAGTGGATCAAGCGGGCGGGAATCCGGCTGCCGAGCTGCCGGGCCAGATGGCCGACCACGTAGGGGCACTCCGGGTCCCAGGGCAGTCCGAGAGAGACGGAGTCGGCCTCGTGCTCGGCAGGGTAGTAGAGGACGGAGGGCAGGAGCGGGTGGCGGCGAACATCACCGGGACCGAAGAACTGCTCCATCTCGAATGGAGTCACTCGCTGCTGGTCGCCGGCCCAGGCGACGGCGGAGTTGGAGGTTCCCAGGTCGATGCCGATGGAGCAACGGGCCGTCACGAGATGCTCCTCGTCTCCTGAAGGCCGTCACTGCCGCCGTCTCCCGGTCGCCTCATTCGCCTTTCTCCCTGCGGGTCAGGTCTCGGGCTGATCCCGGACGCTGAACTCCAGTTTCCACTTCTGATCCCCTTCCCTCGGCACGAACCAGAGTTCCAGGATACCCACCTCCGTGACTCGAGAATGGAGCCGCACGGGGATCGAGCGAGGCCCTTCGTCGTCGGCGGGCAAGGTCGCCTCCACCGGGTTCAGCTCCGTCAGGTCCTTCTCGGGCCGGCGGATTGTCTCCCCCAGAGGGTCCTCCTTCCGGGTGGTGGAACCGAAGAAACGGAACCGGGTCGACTGACCCACCAGGAGGCCGAACTCCTTCTCGGGCAACTCGGAATCCGTGCCTTCCTCCATCCCGTGGGGGACGACGCAGAGGGCCCGGATGGGAGCCGGCATTCCGGGAACGGCGGGACGGGATTCCTCGACGCCGATGTAGTAGGCCCGGGCTGTGCCGCCCCGAATCCTGACGCCCCGGCCTCGTCGTGTCAGGCCGTAGTAGGCGGCACCGACAGCCACGGCAAGACCGGGATCGGGGTTGGGCAGCTCCCTGGGAGGCTCGCCGCCGGACCAGTCGCCGATGATCCCGGCGATTCGATCTCTCAGGGCCTGGCCCTTCAGGACGCCACCGTTGAACAGGACCGCCGTTGGGCGTGCGAACTCCTCGTCGTCATCACCGGTCCTGGCGTGTTCGCCCAGGAACTTCGCCAGGTGCTTGCTGACGGCAGCGTCGGGCACGTAGGGCAGACCCAGCTCTCGGAGGCCGATGCCGGAGCCCTGGAGGGGCCGGTCGCCAGCCTCGCACTCCGGCAGGAACCCGCTCAGGACGATCTGGTCGAGCACTTCCCGGGTCAGGTTGACCTTGATGGTCCCTCCGACCAGACTGGAACCTCGCCCAGGTATCGTGACGTCCGCCTCCTGCAGATCCGGGTTCTCCAGGAGCCGTTCCTTCGCCTCCCGGGCCTGATGCACGAGGGCCGAGAGCTGCCAGGCATCGAGAATGGTGCCCTCGTCTTCCAGGCGCTGCTCGAGACCGACGGCCAGGGCCAGGTCCATGTTGTCACCTCCCAGAAGCAGGTGCTCTCCGACGGCCACCCGTTCCAGGGAGAGGTTGCCCTCCTCCTCATCGACGGCGATGAGACAGAAGTCGGTGGTCCCTCCACCGATGTCACAGACCAGTATCCGCTCTCCGACGGCGACCTGATTGCGCCAGCCTTCGGGGTCGTTCTGGAGCCAGGAATAGAGCGCCGCCTGAGGTTCCTCGAGGAGAGTGATCTTCTCCAAACCCGCCCTTCGGGCCGCTTCGACGGTCAGCTCCCGGGCCACGGCGTCGAAGGAGGCCGGGACGGTGAGCATCACGTCCTGATGCTCCAGGCGCGGATCCTCATCCTCGGCGGCGACCTGCTCGTTCCAGGCTTCACGCAAGTGGTTCAGTATCCGGGCCGAGGCCTCGACGGGGGAGAGGCGAGGAACGTCGTCCTCCGTGTTCCAGGGCAGGATGGGGCTCTTGCGATCCACGCTGGAGTTACAGAGCCAGGACTTGGCCGACGAGACCAGCCTGTGGGGTATCCGCCCTCCCTGTTCCTTGGCGAACTCGCCGAGGGCAAAGTCCCGATCTTCATCCCAGGGCAGAGCCAGCGACCCTGCGGGCAGCTCGTGCTCACCGGGGAGATACAGGAATGAAGGCAGGAGAGGGATGCTCTTGATGACGCCGGAGTCGACAAGCTGGGGCACCTGGAAGAAGCGGACTTGCTGCTCCTCTTCCGGTTCCGACGTATCGACGTAAGCTAGGGCTGTGTTGGTGGTTCCCAGGTCGATTCCGACCACGAAACGTGACTCTGTCACGGTGACACCTCCCGGGTGTTCCGGGCCCGGTCCGCGCCGATGGCATGGCCGTCCCGGTACCTGAGGCTGAGCCGGAGGTGTTGGCTCTCGAGGGAGAGCTTATCTCCGGGAATTCCGCCCAGGGCGGCAGGGTGTGTTCTTGCGCTTAGGACCCGTGCAAGAATAACTACGCAGTTTCGCATCCCATCTTCAGGCCATCTTCGGCCGCTCCTCTATCGCGGAATCCTCGACGTAGCCCACTGCGCCTCCGGTCCCGCTCGCTCGAACCAGCCGAATCTGACCCAAATCTGGGCGCGACTTCTGCGCATTTATTCCTGCGCGGCCCCTTAAGCTCGACGTATCCGGATTCACCGGATCTCGACCTCGGCAGGGGTGATGACACGCTCGTCTTGTCCCAGGGGAGGCGTGACGATCCGGACTTCCTGGGCCCTCCAGCCGTGATGCTTGAGGGTTCCCTCGAAGGGCGGGTCGCCCTTGACGTTGCCGACGAGGCGGATGGCGGAGGGATCGAAATCCTTCTCCACCCGAACCCGTGCGCCTTCATCCTCGGTCCGAACGGGACCGACCTCGACCAGCTCCTGAACGACCTTGCGGCAGTTCTTGTGAACCGACCGCGCCGCCGCCCCGACCTGAGCGTCACTGAAGGAGTCGATATCTTCCAGGAGGAAGTCGATGAGACGTCCCTCTCTCTGCATGGCGACTAGCAAGGCCAGGGATGCGGCCGTCATCTGCCTGTCGAGTCCGGCCACTTTGCCAGCGAACTCGCGATCGAACAACACTCTGAAGAATGTTTTGATTGCCAGGATAATACTCATGGTTTTGGAGTGGGCGATCCGGGCACCCCGGTTGGCTCCCTTAGGCGACGTATCATGCCCTGGAGAGCCCGCAATTAAAGCACATGATGGGGGATTCTACAAGATGGCGTGACGGACCTCGGGCTACGGGAAAAGCAAAATCGCCAAGACTCTCGGTGTCAAGCGCTGCGACGCAGAAACATGCAACTCTTTGCTCCCCGGTCTTTCCCGAGGCCCGTAGTCCGAGGCCCGACGCCCTCAGTTTCTAAGGCTAAGCGGCGGCTTCGGCTCCACGTTGCCTGTAGCCGGAGCCGGGAGCTCCTCACCGGGATGGGTCTGCTTCCAGAAGAAGCGGAAGAGGCCTGAAGCGTGAGCCATGGCGGAGGGCATGGTCCGGGCGAAGACCTGCTTCATGCCCTCGGGCTTGGCCTTGTCCCAGCCGAGCCAGTTCCAGCTGATGATGTCCTTCCGCTTCAGGAGAGGAGTCCAGCCGCCGGGATCCGTGAAGCCCACCGTGTTGCCTTCCACGTCATCGGAGGGAAGGGAGTCGGCAAGCTGGGCAGCGTGGTGGATGATGTCGTAGAAGCTGTCTCCGTCGAAGGGAGCCTCGACCTGATCGAAAGTGTACTCGTGGCCGTGCTTCTTGCCCCACTTCTCGGCTTCCTCATCGTCGATGGCGTGGGCGTCGAGGTGGACATGGGCCGGGGTCGAGACGTCCTCCACGAAGTGGGCCGCCCTGCCCAGGTACTCGTAGGCCAGGGCCTTGTTGCCCTGCTGGTAGAGCTCGATGGCGCCGGGGTGGTTGGGCCAGCCGTAGAGATAGGCTCTGCCCTTCTGGAGCGCGCTCTCCCGCCCCAGGAGGCCTCGGCCTTGCTCGCCCTTGTCCACGTCCCAGAAGTGCCGGGTCCAGAGTGAGGACAGACCGAAGAACCAGCTGACGCCGTAGACCAGGTCCGGGAAGCTGTCTTCCTTCTGAGCGCCGTAGACGATCCTGTCGGCGAACTGGGTGATCTCCGGGATGTTGGTCAGCAGAATGGCCTGCTCCGTCAGATGCTTGTGGGTCTTGACGGCGTAGTGGAGAGCCGGATTGCCCGGATCACCGTCATCGCCCTCGTCGTGAGAGTGGTAGTGGCGCCAGAGTCCATTGTTGTCCAGGTCGGTCTCGCCGGCCAGGGGCTCGACGTAGGCACCGACCAGGATCTCGGAGTCGCCGGCGTCGTAGCTGGCGGTCCACTGAAACTCGGCCACGTTGTCGAGAATGGTCTCCGTGGAGGCCACCTGATTCACGTTACCCGTGTCGATGTAGCCCCGGACCCGGACGGGGATGGCCAGGGTTCCTCGGTCGACGACAGCTTTGATGGTGACCATGTCGCCCCGCCGGAAGTCATAGCGGCTCAAGGTCACGTCCTGGATCGACAGGTCGATCTCGGCGGCGGAGGCTTTGGAGGCTTCAGCCAGGACCGGGTGGGGGCCAGTCAGGAAGCTCGAAGTGGCGAGGGCTATGGCAAGGAGGCTTCGGGTCACATCCATGATCGTGTCCTTCCCCGCAGAATCCGCTTCCATCAAGCATGCGTCGGCAGCTCCAGCGCGCGATCCGAGGGCGGAAATGATACCAGCCGGAGGGCATGTTTTCAAGGGGAAATCGGCAGCGGCGATCCTCTTCGAGTTCCCGATTCCTGACAGTTCATCACCCCGCCCGAAAGGGTTCCGTTCGTCCCGTAGCCGCCTGGTGTGGAACACCCGGGTGATCCATACTGAAATGAGAACAACGCAGAAGTGCAGACACATCAAATTGAGGAGACCATGCGAATCGAAAAGGTAGAGCGAGTTTCCGAGAATGCCCCAAATGTGAACGTCCGTTTATCGCCTGGCGGCATGACGGCGGGGGCTTTACCGGATCTCTATGGGCACAGCAGTTGGCCTGGCTCTCGCCTTTCGACAGGCTCACGGCGGGCGGTTGCGTGAGAGGGCGGCCTGGCTCCAGTTACCGGCAGAAAGTCGGCTAGTGTGCGGTGAACTGCGGCTCGTAGAGCCGTAAGTCGAAGGGCTGAAGCAGTGCTTCTTGGGTGGCGTCGGTTGCTGAGAGAAGGGGACTTGGCGTTGGAACCGGCCGGCCACGCGCAGGGAGAGGCCATCCCGGAGTAACGGAACCGTCTTATTCGGAAAGGGGCTGAATCGGTTCCGGGGAGGGGTCTCGGGTGAAACTCCATGTGTAACTCATCATAGGGCCTCCTTTCGTTTGCACGGCGAGGTAGCCTTGGTCTCCGGGTGCATGTCCCGTAGGGGGTCCCCTGGCCTATTCCGGATCCGTTCGCCCCACTATGGATGCGGGCATCCATAGTGGGGCGAACGGTTTTATGGACAGGCATCATATGTAAAGGAAACAGCGGACCACCACAGTAGTAGGAGCCATCGGAACACTCGAGGATGTACAGGAAGAATGGTCTCATGCCTCAAGGGAGCTACGCCATGCCTGGCCCCTCGACAAGCTCAGACGATATGGCCGCCCGCTCCATTC
>JAJFLN010000538.1 GCA_021772705.1 Candidatus Cloacimonadota bacterium
TCGTCTGAGCCTGTCGAAGCATGTCCTGAGCCACGCCGAAGGGGATGAATGGAGCGGGCGGCCATATCGTCTGACCCTTCGGCAAGCTCAGGAGAGGGGTCGGTCCGCGAAACGACGCTCTGTGCCTCGACAAGCTCGGCACGAACGGATAAGGAAGGAAGCGTTAGGACCACCGCACTAGCCTTCCGGTGTGGTCTCCCTCGTCGTCGTCGTCGCCGGTGACGTGGTGGACGTGGCTGTCGAGGTGGAGGGGACCGAGGCTGCCACGGCGCCCGAGGCGGTGGCTGTCCGCCCGGCATCGACGCGGATTCTTCGGCCCTCGGGAGTTTCGACGACCTTCAGCCGCTTCATGTTGGGAGAAGGAGGCATCTTGAACAGGTAGTAGGTTCCCACCCCGAAGGTGATGCCAGTAACGACCACGGCCAGGATACGTATCCAGATTCTCGATGCCCGCTCCGGAGCGATCCGAGGAGTCGGCATGTCCGCCACCTGCTGCTTCATCTCGATACGCGCCAGCTCCTGTAGGGGCTCCTCCAGGGGAGCGGCGAAGAGCTGGCCCGTTCCGACCAGGAGATGCACTTCCTGGCCCAGCTCCACCAAGGATTGGCGGCGCATCGAAAGGGAGTTCATCACATCCCGTCCGCTCTCCATGTCTTTCGACGCCTGCCGGGCCCGGCTGACCACGTCGGACAGCTCCCTCGGAGCCCGATCGCCGGCCTCCCGGAGCCACTGATAGGCCGCCAGACCGAGACGGAAGATGGCCTCCCGCTTTGCCTCTTCGTACTCCGATTCTCGCAGGATCTCGCGGGATCGCTTGCGAATGGCAGGGTCGGCGTCCGTGGCTGCCCGCTCGAGACGCTTCTTCGCTGCCGGTTCCCTGAAGGTCCCCAGCTTCTCCAACGCCTGCCGCCGGTCCGCGCTCCGTCCCGTGTCCAGGTCCCGTATCAGGTCTTCCAGCCGATCCGGCACCCAGGGCAACGACTGCCCCCTGACCCGGTAGGTCTCCAGGAGCTTTCGCGCCACTTCGCTGCTGCCGCTCCAGGTCTCCAGCGCTCCGAGGATCTTGATGCGCACCTCCGGCACATCGCTGGCGAGGGCCGTTTCGAAGACCTCCAGGACCTGCTCCGTGCCGATCTCTCTGAGTGCGTAGATTGCCGAGTCCTGCAGGCCTGACTGCCGGGAGAGCAGCATCTCCTTCAGGGTGGCGAATGCCTTCTCAGGCTCTCGCCCGTGGATCAGCCAGGCCGCGTTAGCCCTGACTCGCTGGTCCTTGTCGCTCAGGAGAGGTTCCACGAGGGAGAAGGACTCCAGGTCCCCCAGAGCGGCCAAGGCCTCGATTGCATTGGCTCGGACCCGGGCGTCCTCATGTTTGAGGTAAGCAGCAACGACCTTGACGTCACCGACCCCTCCCACTTGCCCCAGAGTCCGGACCAGTGTTGCCAGCACCCGATCGGAGCTCTCGGACAGGAGTGCCTTCTTTAGCAGGGGGACTGCCTCTGCTGGGGGCAGCTCGGCCGCTGCGATGATCCCCTCCATCCGACCGGCATCGTCGTCGGTCTCGAGCTGGCGCTTCACAGCCTCCCGGGCTTTCTTACCTGCCGCCAGTTCGGGCAAGGCGCCTTCGCTGGCCTTCCTGGAGGCCAGGATCGAAAGGGCGGCGTCGATCTTCTCGGCCATCTCGCCAGTTTCCCGATGGCGCATCCGCTGAAGCGCCTCCTCGGCTTGACGGCCCCCCAGCTCTCGCAGCAGCCAGATGGCCGTGGCTCGCATCCAAGTGTGGGGACTGGCAGCCATCTCGTGGGCCCCCGAGATGGCCCTGGGTCGATCGAACCGGGCCAGGGCCTTCAGGGCATTCCCTCGAATTCGATTGTCCTCATCGTTCAAGACCTCCTCGAGATGAGGTTCCAGGCGAGGGTCGCCCAGGTCATCGAGGGCTTCGACCGTGTTGGCTCGAACTCGAGGATCCGGGTCCTGCAGGAAGGGCAGGAGGACATCGAAGCTCTGCTCATGCCGGAAGCGCCCGACGGACTTCACCAGACTCGCCCGGACCCGAACATCCTCCTCGCACTCCAGACGCTTGAGCAACAGAGGAACCAGCGCCGGGTCCGTCACCTTGAGGGTGGCCATGACGTGGCGGAGCCGGCTCTCGAGATCGGCCTCCCAGAGCAGCTCTTTCCACCGATTGACCGAGATCCGATCTCCGGCCGCCGCATCGAGAGCGTCCATCCAGGCATCCCTGGCCTCAGGTTCGACCTGACGGGACAGGCGATCGATGCCACGGCGAGCGAAGAATCGGACCGCAGGGGAGTCATCAGCCGTCGCCCGCCGAAGGGCAGGAATCGACTCCGGATCTCCCAGCTCGGTCATGGCCAGAACCGCCTCTTTCCGGACCTCCTCGTCGGGGCTCGAAAGGTGCAACGCCAGCCGATCTCTGTCCATCAATGGTGAAATTACCGCGCCGCCGGGCGGATGTAAGGACCCGCACAAGAATAACTACGCAGTTTCGCATCCCATCTTCAGGCCATCTTCGGCCGCTCTTCAATCGCGGAATCCTCGACGTTGCCCACTACGTCTCCGGTTCCGCTCGCTCGGACCAGCCGAATCTGACCTAAATCTGGGCGCGACTTCCGAGCATTTATTCTTGCGCGGCCCCTAAATGGCCCGATGCGTGACAGGTGAGCCGGATCGGCCCTATTACTTCTCCAGAGGGGCTATTCATGTCTCCTGATCGTCATTAGAATGAGCCCGTGGCCATGAGCTTCATCCATTTCCGCATGCGTCCGATCGCCCTGCTGCTGGCGATCGTCATGCTCGCCTGCCCTCTGACCGTCGCGGCTCAGGAGGCGGCGGGGCGACAGTTCCTGTCCCTCGATTATCGATCCTTCCCGACCTTCAAGCAGGCCGTGAAGAATTCCATCTCGCCGACTCACTTCCGGGCCAACACGGGAGCCGTGATACGGAACACCCTGGATCCGCTGAATCCGGCCCGGTACGTCACCTCCGTCATCTTCATCGAGGCCCAGAGGCAGCTTGCCTCCGGCAACGGTCTGGATCTGGGAGCCATCATCTCCAAGCTCTCCCCTGCCGGCATCGCAGCCGGCTACGTGGGAGCCCAGGGCGGCGAGCTGATCGGCGCCGGCCTCCAGTCGATCCTGGCCAAGAGCCTGGGTCCCATCGGAGGGTTCGCCGGCTTCGCCATGCGGCCTATCCTCTGGTACATCGGGTCGAGCATGGGCCAGGAGATCGGCCGGGATGCCATGGCTGGAGAGCTGGATCTGGGCAAGGCCGCCTCCTCCACACTTCGTGCTTTCAGCCCGACGAAGGATTCGTCCCAGATGATCGGCGACGCTCTCGGTAGCGTCGTCGGCCAGGCACTTATCCCGATTCCTTTGGTAGGTGCCATGGTGGGCGGCGGAATCGGTGGAACCCTGGGCCTGCTGATCGGCAGCGGGTTCCTCAAGTCAAAGGTGGGCTTGACCATGGACGAGCTCATGCGAGACCGCTTCAATGACGCCGCCGGACTGATCGACGGCGTATCCGGAAACGATGAATCCAGCCGCGGCTCCGATGGACTGCAGCGAGGCTCCGGCGACGATGGGGGAGCGGCGACGGGTACCCGAATCCTGACTCGGGAAGACAAGCTGACGTACCAGCAGCTGCTCGATGCCCTGAAGGATGGAGACCGGATGGAGATCGAGTCCTCCTACCGGGACTGGAAGAAGATCGGCGCCTCGACCGAGAGCCCCTGAGCTTCGGGGGTGGCCTGACCTATCCTGTCGACCGGGGCTCATTCGTCGTCGTAGTTTTCCAGTACGTCGAAGGTCCTTGCCGCCGGGTCCAGTATGAACCACACGGGGCAATATACGCCAATGGCGCACCACCAGCAACTCCCGTCAAAGGAAGATTCTCCTGGCAGGAACGTGAGAATGCTGGCCGCTATCCACTTTGCCATGACTGTCTCGCCGCCAGGGTAAGGGGCCGCGCAAGAATAAATGCACAGAAGTCGCGCCCAGATTTGGGTCAGATTCGGCTGGTTCGAGCGAGCGGGACCGGAGGCGTAGTGGGCTACGTCGAGGATTCCGCGATTGAGGAGCGGCCGAAGATGGCCTG